>NZ_JBSGDZ010000015.1:0-247841 GCF_053602655.1 Sphaerisporangium sp. NPDC004334 | reverse complement strand
CAAGGTAGGCCATCCACGGTGTGGATGGCCTACCTGCATTTCAGGGGTGATTCCGCCACCGACCCCCGGCCGGCTGTTACGGACACCTCGCGCCCGCCTCGGCATCCCCATCCCGCGGGCCGCCCAAGACCCAGAACCCAGGACCCAGGACTCAGGACTCAGGGCCAGGAGAACCGGCCCATCCGTTCCGGCCCGCAGGCAAGCGAATGGGCCCGCCCGGCATACGGGTGGGTGGTCTGAGGGTCGCTGCCCACCCCGGTCGTCAGTCCGTCAGATACGGCGGTAGTAGGCGGGCGGGGACGGCCGGACGATGGTCGGCGCTGCAGGCCCCCTCGTACAGCGCCCCACCACCAGACGCTCCGCCCCCGCACACCCACCCCCAAGGCCGACCTGGACCAGGGCCAGGAAAGCCGGCCCACGGGTGAAGCCGAATAGCACCCACCCGGCATACGAATGGGTGGGCCAAGGGTTGCTGCCCACCCCCGGTCGTCCATCAGACGGGGCGGTAGTGGAGCTGGTACCTACTCCCCCCGGCGGTTCATGGTCGCTGATGCCTGCCGGGCTCCTGTTGGGGGGACACTCCGCCACTCGGCCTCCTGCTGCCGGCCGACGTGGCGAGGATCGGCGCCGATCCCGAACTCACGGGGAGTGAGGCTGCGCCGCCAGTGAGGGGTGAGCGAACAGGCCTTGCTCGGCGGCGTACGCCTCGAGGCGGTCCGCAAGTTCGTGCGGGCGGCTCAGCGCGGGGGTGTGCCCACCATCGATCTCGTCGGGGATGATTCCCAGGCGCTCCTGGGCGACGCGGCGAAGAAAAGCAGCCGGGAACATGCGGTCGTCACGACAGATCAAAACGCGTGTGGGGACATCGGGCCAGGCTCGCAGTGGCGAAGGTTCCCCCATCCGAACCTCGGACTGGGCGCGCGCCCGCTTCAGCGCCTCAGCGGCGAGTTCCGGCGGAACATCCTGGTAGAACAGGGCGATGGCATCGTCGTAGTGGTCCCGCGCCTCCTCCTCGTATCTCGTGCGGGCCGAGTAACCGGCGGGCGCCTCCGCCGGCGCGGGGATCATGGGCGCGACCAGGACGAGCAGCCGCGCCGGCACGCGGTCGCAGACGAGCGGGGCCGTGAAGCCGCCGAACGACTGCGCGACGATGATCAGATCGGTCCGGTCACCGATCGCGCCGACCACGGCATCGGCGTACTCGGGCAGGCCGGCCGAGTCGTCGTCGCATGGAAGATCCGGCGAGATGGCGTCATGGCCTCGCGCATGCAGTTCGGCTTCCACCAGGTGCCAGTACCAGCCGACATCGCCAGCGCCGTGGATCAAGACGAATGTTGCCATCTGCCACCTTCCGGTGCTCACATCCTGATCCAGATGACGAGCTGCCATCTGGCTCCCAGGAAGATCGACGGGTGGACCGCGATCGCCGTTCGTGGCTGAGGTTAGGGGACGAGGCCGACATTCTCGGCGGTGTCACCGGGCCGGCTGAACTGACCAGGCCGGCCCATCTCATGAGTCCCGCTGTGTCCTCGATCGTGGCTGCGTCATCGATCCCGCGGGTGCCAGCGGTCGGCCGGTGTCACTGGATCGCTCGAGGGATCGCCCAGTGTCACTGCATCGACCGGTGTGACGAGTCGATCAGTGTCACCGAGTCGGTCGGCGCTAGCGGGGGGTGCCGGAGTCGGCAGGCGGTCACCATGGACATAGGTGGCCCGCTGGTCCCGGTGAACATCCGGTGACGGCTTGGTCTGTTCGGTTCGCAGTCCCGTGGTGGCATGGAGGAGCTCGGCGGGGGGCCGGCGGGACGGTGAGGACGGCTAGGGGATGTCGAGGGTGCCGGACCAGATGGTGATGGCGCTGCCGCTGAGTTCGAGGTGGTCGTCGTCGCGAAGGGTGGTGTGGACGATGCCGCCACGTTGCGATAGTTGTGCGCCTACAAGTGACTTTTCGCCGATTTTTCCCGACCAGTACGGGCCGAGCATGCAGTGCGCCGAACCGGTTACCGGGTCCTCCGGGACGCCGGCTGCGGGGGCGAAGAACCGGGAAACGTAGTCGACGCCGCCTGAGGCGTCCATCGCTCTGGCGGTGACACAGACGGCCCGCGCGTTCAGAGTCGCGAGCGCGTCGATGTCGGGGGTCAAACTGCGTACGACCTGCTCGGACTCCACCACGGCGAGGATGTCGAAGGGACCCGTACCGACCCAGACGACCGGCACTCCGAGCGCCTCCACCAGGCCGTCCGGAGTGGAGATCTCGGTGGGCATGTAAGCCGGGAAATCCATCGAAATACGACCGTGATCAAGAAGTTTGGTGGTCAGGATTCCGCTTCTCGTGGAAAACTCGAGCGGTCCTGACGCCGCCCCTGTCGAATACAGGACATGTGCGGCCGCCAGGGTGGCATGGCCGCACAATGCCACCTCGACGGTAGGGGTGAACCATCGCAGAGAGAGGGGCCGGCCGTCGCCCTGCCCGAGGACGAAGGCCGTCTCGGAGTGTCGCATCTCGCTGGCCAGGGCCTGCATCCACTCGTCGGATCTCCCAGAGTCCAGCAGGCAGACGGCCGCCGGGTTACCCTTGAACGGCTGATCGGTGAACGAATCGACGGTGAAGATACGCATGCTCTCGACCCTATCCACCCCCAGATAACCGGTCGATACGGGAGCGAAAGCCGGGCAAAATCAAAAGCACATGGGCGTGTCGCGCCGCCCCAGGCGGCACGTCGGTTACGGTCATTTGTGTCGGGGCACGGCGAATGTGGCCGGTTCTCGCGGAAAGGACAGCCGATGGGGGCAGTGCGCAGGGTGGTGAGCTACCTTGGCATGGGCGATGGGGATCAGTACGACGAGCCCTACGACTATGACGAGTACGAGGATGAGTGGATGCCCGCGTCGGAACGGGCCGCCAGGCGCTGGGGGTCGGGTGGGGACCCCGCGCGGATTGTCATGATCCGTCCGCGGAAGTACTCCGACGCGCTTCTCGTGGGGCAGCACTTCAGGGAGGGGCAGGCGGTGATCATGGACGTCGCCGGGATGTCCATGGCCGAGGCGACGCGGATGGTCGACTTCGCCGCCGGCCTGACATACGGCTGTGAGGGGCGCATCGAGCGCATCGCCGACAAGGTGTTCCTCCTGGCCCCCGCCGACGTTGAGATCAGCACGACGTGACCGGCAGCGGCCATGACGACCACCTGACCGTCGTCGGGTGTGATGATCACTGGCACGCCGCCGGTCATGGCGACCACTTCGCTGTCATCGAGGGTGACGACTCCCTGGCCCTCACCGGCCGTGGCGGCCATTCGATCGCCGCCTCACATTGTGGCGGTCGCGTGGCCGCCGCTGATCATGGCGACGACCTGGCCGTCATCGAGTGTGACGATCACTTGGTGGCCATCGGCCATGGCGACCTTCTGGCGACCTCCGAGCAGGCGACCTCCGGGCCGACATCGGCTGTTTGACCGCCGGTGCGTCCTATGTCCGCGTGACCATCAGCGACCCTCAGGGGCAATGACCATCAGCGACTCTAGGGGCGGTGGTCGGTGGCGACCGCTGGGCCTCTGCGGAGGAGGCGGCTGAGGGCGGTGAGGTTCTCGGCCGCCTTGTCGGCCCGTTCGCCGGCCTCTCGGGCGTAGTCGTGGAGCGCCCACATGGCCGCCTCGGCCTGCTCGCGCAGTTGGGTGATCTCGGTTTCGACGCGACGTGCCTCGGCCTGTTCCCGGACGCTCCGGCGCCACAGGATGTAGCCGGCCACCCCTCCGAGAAGGAGCCCGGCTACGGCGAACAGCTCGGAGACGGTGAAGGCGAGCACGACCGCCACGATGGGCAGCAGGGCGGGCGCGTACACCAGCCAGCGTCCCGACAGGCGTGCCGCTCCTTCGGCTCTGATCTTCGCTTCGGCGGCGGCGAGGGTGGCCTCGTCGGCGCCCTCGGGCCTGAGGATGACGTCATGCCCCTGGATCGGCACGATGATCTCGTCGGGCGGCGTCACGCGGGTCGCCTGAGCCAGGTCTTCGGCGGCGGCTCGTACGACGGGCGCGGCGACGTGGAAGGCGATCGCCGCGAGGTGCGGGTCGGAGCCCGACCGTACGTCTTCCAGAAGGTGACTCGTCAGCGAACCGAGCGGACCCGGATCCTCGGATCCGATGAGCGCTCGCAGGACGGTCACCGGCTCGGTGTCCGGCCAGGGGCCGGGGCGGTCTGGCCGGGGAGTGGCCGCCGGGCGTGTCGCGGTGATCTCCGCGCACCGTTCGAGCAGCCTGGCCAGCCGCGCCGCGGCCTGGACAGGCCGCGTCAGCTCTGAGACCTCGGCCAGCGCGGGAAGGGCCGAGAGCGCCGGTGACTCCGCCAGAGCCTGTGCCACGGCCTCCGGCGAAGCCGCCGCGGCCTGCGATGGCGTTGACGCCGCCGAGGACCCCGCGGGCGAAGCCGATGCGCTACCGGTTGGAGCCGATGCGGTACTGGTCGGAGCCGATGCGGTATCGCTCGACGGGGATGTGGTGCCGCTTGGAGGGGATGCGGGAGAGACCGGGGGCGAAGCGGCGTCGGTCGAAAGCGATGTCGCGGTGCTCGGAGGTGGTGCGGCATCGCTCGACGGGGATGCCGCGCTGCTCTGAGGGGATGGGGTGCCGTTCGGAGCGGGTGCCGCATGGGTGGGCGTAGGCGCGGCGGCGCCGTTCGGCGGTGATCCCGTGCCGGCTGGGGTGGATGAGGGGGCGGTGGCCGCCGGAGGCGGGTCGCCCGGGACCAGTGCGGTCAGCCAGCGGTCGGGCTCGGCCGTGGAGGGCACGGCGGCGGCGTCCAGCTTGCGGAGGACGAAGATCTTTCCAGCCGGTCCGTAGGCGCCGCGCGCGGCGGCCATCCACAGGGCCCGCTGGCCGGGTTCGACAGGGCGGTCGGTCGACAGTTCGCCGAAGGCGGTGCCCAGCCATGAGGCATGGATGCGGTCGCCGTGGCCGCTGACGGCGAGGGACAGGCACAGGAACAGGGCGGTGTTGGCCTGATCGAGCTGAGCGGCCCGGGTGAGGGGGTCCAGCGCGTCCTCACCGGACAGGATCAGGAGAAGCGCCTCGATGGCGGGGGCCAGCCAGTGACCGCGGACGTCCAGGACGCTGGGAGGCGCGGGAGGCGCCGTGCCGTCGGCGGCGAGCTGGGTGATCAGCGCCTCGGCGTACCGTTGCAACTCGGAGAGGTCGCCGCCGTGGTGCTGCAACTCGGAGAGGTCGCCGCCGTGGTGCTGCGACTCTGAGAGCTCGCCGTCGTGGTGGTGCGGCCGACTGGGGTCGCCGCCGTGGTGCTGCGGCCCGGAGAGGTCGCCGCCGTGGTGGTGTGTCTCGGAGAGGTCGACACGGTGGTCGGGTGCCTCGGAGAGGTCGCCGTCGTGGTCGGGTGGCTCGGTGATCGACCCTTGGGGTTCTCCGTTGTGCTGCTGTGGGTGCTCAGCGTCCGCGGCCCGAGGGAGGTCGGGGTTCGCGGTCAGATCCATGCTCAAAGCGGGCAACTCCCCGAAGGCGTGAGGAAGGCCCCCGGAGGCGAGGGTTCGGCGGGCACTCCCATGACCGCGCCCAGGTTAGTTCTTCCAGCCCAGCCATGCCTGGCGGCACGCCGACACACGTGAGGAACTTGATCCCCCCATGTCGGTCGATGCCCGGCGGCCCGCCGGCACATTGTCCTCCGGCCGCGCCGACCTGGGCGTCGGCCCGCCGACAGCCGGCCTGGGCGTCGGCCCGTACAAGTCGCACGGCCCGTACGAATCGCACGGGTCTTAGGAGTCGCACGGGTCTTAGGAGTCGCACGGGCCGGGAGTCGCAGGGGCCGCAGGAGTCGCACGGGCCGGAGGAGTCGTCCGGGGCCCACGTCGATGGGCGGGGGAGAGGGGTGGCGGTTACATGCGCTCGGGGATCGGCACGCCTAGGAGGGTCAGGCCGGTCTCCAGGACGCGGAGGGTGAGGGCGCACAGGGCCAGGCGGGAGGCGCGGGTGGCGGGGGGGACGTCGTCGCGCAGGACCGGGCACTTCTCGTAGAAGCCGGTGAAGGCGCTCGCGGTCTCGAAGAGGTAGGCGCAGACCCGGTGCGGCTCGGCCAGGGCGGCGGCGTTCTCGATCACCGAGCCGAAGCCGAGGAGCTGGAGCGCGAGCTCACGCTCCGCCGGCTCGCCGAGGACGATGGGCCCGGCGACGGTGGCGGGGTCGACGCCGCCCTTGCGGAAGATCGACCGGATGCGCGCCGTGGCGTACTGCATGTACGGACCGGTGTTGCCGGTGAAGGACAGCATGCGGTCGAAGTCGAAGATGTACTCGCTGTCGTGGCTGACCGACAGGTCGGCGTACTTGACCGCGCCGATGCCGACGGCCCGCGCGATCTCGGCGCGGGTCGCCTCGTCGTACCCCCGCTCGGCGATGGCGGCGGAGGCCCGCTCGACCGCCTCGTCGAGGAGGTCGGTGAGCTTGACCGACTCGCCGCTGCGGGTGCGGAACCGGCGGCCGTCGGCGCCCAGCATCATGCCGATCTGGATGTGCTCGGCGGAGACGTCGTCGGTCAGGTAGCCGGCCATGCGGGCGGCGGCGAAGACCATCTGGAAGTGCAGCGACTGGTCGGCGCCCACCACGTACAGGATGCGGTCGGTCTTGAGGTCGCGGACGCGGTAGCGGACGGCGGCCATGTCGGTCGTCGCGTAGCCGTACCCGCCGTCGCTCTTACGGATGATCAAGGGCAGCGGCTTGTCGTCGCTGCCCGTGAAACCCGGCGGGAAGACGCAGAGGGCGCCCTCGCTCATCACGGCCACCCCGGACGCCTCGAGATCGGCGCAGATCTCGGCGAGCATCGGGTTGTACATGCTCTCGCCGGCGATGTCGTCGTCGGTGAGGGTGACGCCCAGCGTGTCGTAGACCTTGTTGAAGTAGCGGATCGTGGCGTCCATGAACAGGTGCCACAGCCGCATGGTCTCGGGGTCGCCGCCCTGCAGGGTGGCCACCCGCCGCCGCGAGCGCTCTTTGAACGCGGGGTCGGAGTCGAACTTGGCCCGGGCCGCCTGGTAGTACTCGTTGGTCTCGCCGGCCTGCAACTGGGCGATGGCATTGGGCTCGCCGATGTCGAGCAGGTGCTCGATGAGCAGGCCGAACTGCGTGCCCCAGTCACCCAGGTGGTTCTGCCGGACGACATGGTCGCCGAGGTGCTCGAACATGCGCACGAGGGAGTCGCCCACGATGGTGGTGCGCAGGTGGCCAACGTGCATCTCTTTGGCGGCGTTCGGCGCGGAGTAGTCGACGATGACGGTCGCCGGCGGCGTGCTCAGCCCCACCCCGTTGCGCGGGTCTTCCAGGGTGTGCAGGGCCTGGGCGGCGACCCACTCGTCGTTGAGCGTGATGTTGAGGAAGCCGGGGCCGCTGACCTCGACGGTGGAGAAGACGTCGCCGGCGTCCAGGGCGTCGGCGATGGCCTGGGCGACCTCCCGCGGCGCGCGTCGCAGCCGCTTGGCCAGGCTCAGTGCCACGTTCGCCTGGTAGTCGGCGAACTGGGAGGGCCGGATCAGCGGGTCGGCGCCTGCGTACTCCGGGCCGAAGGCGGCGCCCAGCGCCCGCTGGACCCTTTCGGTGAGCACGAGCTGCGGGTCGGTCATGTCTCCAGGATATCCGCTGATCATCCGTCGCCGAGAATGGATATCCGGCCTTGTGGACGAGTCGGACGAGTCCCGGTCTGTGGATGGTCCCTGGTGCTTCCCCTTCCGTTGGTGATCCACTGTGCGGACTTCCCCTGCGGATCCCCCGTTTCTTAAGGATCCGCCCCGCGGCTGGTTCTCCGATCTCCGGAAAACCCCTCCTGCGGACGGCCCGCCCCTGTGGACCGACCACACCTGTGGACGACCGGCCCCCGGCGAACGGCTCTCCCTCGCGGGGAGAGGTCACCAGCGGCGGTGGGAGCGTTGGGTGGTGGCGATGCGGTCGCCGACGCGGGGGACGGTGCCCTGGCGGGCGAGCGTGGCGGCGAGGACGCAGGCCGCGGCGATGCCCTTGGCCGTCGAGGAGCCGTGGGCGATCACCACGGTGCCGTTGAGTCCGAGCAGCACCGCGCCTCCGTACGCCTCGGGGTCCAGCCGTTTGCGCAGGTCGCGGAGCCGGCCGCGCTGGAGGGCCGCGGCCAGGCGGGAGATCCGGCCGCCTTCGAGGGTCTCGCGCAGCTCGCTGAAGGCGTACCGGACCGCGCCCTCCATCGTCTTGAGCGCCACGTTGCCGGTGAAGCCGTCGGTCACGATGACGTCCACCTCGCCGCCCAGCAGGTCGTGGCCCTCCACGTTCCCGGTGAAATTCATGCCGGGGACGGCGGTGAGCAGCTCGTGGGCGCGTTTGGTGAGCTTGTTGCCCTTCCCCGGCTCGCCGCCGATCGTGAGCAGCCCGACGCGCGGTGAGGTCAGGCCCAGCGCGGTCTCGGCGTACGCGACGCCGAGGTGGGCGAACTGCACGAGGATCTCGGGCTTGGCGTCGGCGGTGGCTCCGGCGTCCAGGAGCACCGTGGGATGGGGGCGGGTCGGCAGCGGGACGGCGATCGCCGGGCGCAGCACTCCCTGCTGCGCCCGCAGCCGCAGCTTCCCGGTGGCCACCACGCCCGCCGTCGAGCCGGCGGACACGACCGCCGAGGCGTCGCCGCGCCGGACCAGATGGCAGGCGAGGGCGATGCTGGACCGGGGCCGGCGCAGGCTCGCCAGGGCGCCCTCGTCCATGGTGAGGGCCTCCTCGGCCCGCACGATGGGGATCTCGCCGACGGCGTCGTGCTCGGCGAGGGTCTCGGCGATCGGCCGCGGCGCGCCGACCAGGACGACGGGCACGCCGTGTTCGCGTACGGCCCGCACGGCCCCGGCCACGATCTCGCCGGGGGCGTTGTCGCCTCCCATGGCGTCAAGGGCTATCGGCGCAATGCCGTCCAAGCGGTCACCTCGCGCGGAATGAGTGTGTGTCCCGCATCGTAGGTGGCCACGCGGGGTGGTCGGCCACCGCCCACCGGTCGTCGCGCCGACGCTGGAGGCCTCCGCCGGTCAGCTGTCGCGCCAGGGCCAGTGCGGGGCGGCGGCGCCGCGCGAGACGACGACCTTGCCGAACATGGCGCGGCCGGTCACGCGGATGAGCGGAGCGTCGGGATCGCCGCCGTTGCCGCCGTCGGAGGCGCCGCCGGAGACGTGGCGCTTGGAGAACACGGCGCTGCCCTCGTCGATGACCCGGGCGTTGGCGGGGACCCGGACGATCAGCTTGCCGCAGAAGGAGTTGAGTTCGAGGGTGACCTCGCGCCCGGGGAGGACGGCGTCGGTGAGGTCGATGATCAGTGCTCCGAAGGTCGAGCGGAGCGTGGTGTGCCGCCCGGCGACCCATCGGCCGCTCCGGATGACCTTGCTGAAGACGGCGGCGACCTCCTGCTGCTCGGCGCTGAAGCCCGAGGAGGACGAGCTGAGCGCGGACGGCAGGTCGCGGGTGAGGGGGACCAGGTCGCCGACGGTGACGGCCGTGTAGGCGGCCTCCAGCCGGTCGGCGTGTTCGACGCTGGTGAGGCGGCCGGTGGCCAGTCCCTCACCGAGGATCGCGGCGACGCGGTCGCGGTCGGCGTCCGATGCGCGCTGTGCGGTGTCGCCTGACTCGAAAGGCGTAAGGGAGCTCACTCGGCCAGCGTAACCCAACTCAAGATATGTCGCGATATCCGGAAGGTTTTACCGAGGCTTTTCGGTCGGACGGAACCAGGCCGACACGTTGGCGCGTCCGTACAGGAAAGCGTAAGACGCTCAACAGGCGCATCAGGTTTACCGGAGATCCCCAAAGAGAGGAAAATCTCGAGTGACCCTGACACAGACCGGTACACGCGGGTTCAAGGCCTACACGGCAAAACATCTGGACGATCTGCTCAAACGTGGCCACCTCAACGCCGAGACCCGGCTGCGCGTTCGCGCGGTGGCGACCGTGTTGCCCTTCCGGGTCAACCCCTATGTCGTCGACGAGCTGATCGACTGGTCGGACATCCCCGACGACCCGATCTACCGGCTGGTCTTCCCCCAGGAGGACATGCTGCCCTCCGACGAGGTGTCGCGCATCGCCGCACTGCTGCGGTCGGAGGCTCCCCGGGACGAGCTCCAGGCGACCGTCCGCGCCGTCCGCATGCGGATGAACCCGCACCCGGCCGGGCAGATGGAGCTCAACATGCCCCGGGTCGGCGGCGAACCGGTGGCCGGCATGCAGCACAAATATCCCGAGACCGTGCTGTTCTTCCCCAAGCAGGGGCAGACCTGCCACGCGTACTGCACCTACTGTTTCCGCTGGGCCCAGTTCGTCGGCGAGCCTGACCTGAAGATGGCCTCCGACGACGCCCAGGCGCTGGTCCGCCACGTTCGCGAGCACCCGGAGATCACCAGCGTCCTGTTCACGGGCGGCGATCCGATGATCATGAGTGCCGCCGTGCTGAGGCGGTACGTCGAGCCGCTGCTGGGGCTCGAGCAGCTGGAGTCCATCCGCGTCGGCACCAAGTCACTGGCGTACTGGCCGGGCCGCTTCGTGACCGACCCGGACGCGGCCGACACGCTGCGCCTGTTCTCCTCGGTGGCCGAGTCGGGCAAGAACCTGGCGTTCATGGCGCACTTCTCCCACCCGCGCGAGATGGAGTCGCCGCTCGTGCAGACGGCCGTGCGGGCGATCAGGGACGCCGGCGCGGTGATCCGCACGCAGGCGCCGCTCATCCGCACCGTGAACGACGACCCGGGCATCTGGGCCGAGATGTGGCGCAGGCAGCACGCGCTGGGCATGGTGCCCTACTACATGTTCGTCGAGCGCGACACCGGCCCGCAGGACTACTTCGCGGTGCCGCTGGCGCGCGGGTACGAGATCTTCCGGGACGCCTACACGCAGGTGTCCGGCCTGTGCCGCACGGTGCGGGGGCCGTCCATGTCCGCGACGCCCGGAAAGGTCTGCGTCGACGGCGTCGCGGAGGTCGCCGGCACGCGCGTCTTCGTCCTCCACCTCATCCAGGCCCGTGACCCGGCGCTCGCCGGGCGGCCGTTCTTCGCGCACTACGACCCCGAGGCGGTGTGGCTGAGCGACCTGCGCCCCGCCTTCGCCGACCGGTTCCCGTTCGAGACGGCGCCGGCGGCCGGCGTCCGCCCGGCCCTTGAGGAGCCGTCGCCGCGCTGACCGTCCCCGCGGACGCGCGTGACGCGGAACGGCCGGCGCCCCGGGTGGGGCGCCGGCCGCTCGCGGTCTACCGGCGGACGTCTACGAACCGACGTCTTCGCGACAGGAGGCGTTCTCGAACAGCGGCCTTTCGAACAGAAGCCTCGGGTGGGCCTCCGCCGAACGGATCTCGCTCGACAGGATCTGTCGGATCTCGTTCGACCGGATCGGATATTCGGACATATGGGGAAGCGCTGGGTTCGGCGGGCGGATCGGTCTCGGTTGTCGGCCGCCAGGCGGCGGACCGGCGGATATGCGAATATCAGGCGTCGGACGCCGGAGCGCGCACGTACGTGCGGCGGGCGATCTGGGCCTGAAGTCGGGCCATCTGCCAGTGCAGCTCGATGAGCTGCTCGGCGAGCAGGCCCCGCGGAATGTCCGACGGGTCTTCGGCGGACAGGTTATCGATCGCGTTCGCCAGCTCTCGCACCCCGCACCCCCACTCCATCACGGTTTCCCTCGGCTCGAATCTTCGTTCGAATCATAGTGGAATCGCGTGCGGGGTGTCAGCAGATTCACCGGGCGTGTCCGGACTTCTGTACGGTCTAGCCGCGTCCGTACCGGTACGCGCGCGGGGCCACTCCGGCGCCGCCGGACCCCGTGGAGCCGTCAGGTCTCCCAGAGCCGTCGGACCCCGTGGAGCCGTCAGGTCTCCCAGAGCCGTCGGACCCCGTGGAGCCGTCAGGTCTCGTAGATTGGAGCGATGTAGCCGCGCGCCAGCGTGTTGGCCACGATGGTGAAGCCCACGACGGCCGGCGAGGCGTCCTCGCCGACTCCGAGCTTGTCCACGCCCAGGGCGTGCACGGCGAACAGGTAGCGGTGCGGGGCGCCGGGCGGCGGGGCGGCGCCGCCGTACTCGCGCAGGCCGTAGTCGTTGCGACCGTGGACGGCGCCCTCGGGAAGGCCCTTGTTCTCCCCGCCGCCCGCGCCCGCCGGCAGCTCGGTGACGCTCGCGGGGATGTCGAACAGCAGCCAGTGCCAGAAGCCGCTGGTCGTGGGCGCGTCGGGGTCGTAGCAGGTGACGGCGAAGCTCTTGGTGCCCTCGGGCGCGCCCGACCAGCGCAGGTGCGGCGAGATGTTCTGCCCTGACATGCCCCAGTCGTCGAACACGTGGTCGTCGGACAGGCGCTCGCCGTCGCGCACGTCGTCGCTCTCGACGGTCAGCGCGGGGACCTCGGGCAAGAAGTCATAGGGGATCGGTGGCTGGTTGGCCACGATGGACCTCCGAAGGAAGGACGTTCCGGACCTCCCCATCTTGCCCTCTGAGACGGCCCTCAGACGATCGGCGGGCGCCACGCCTGCGGGAAGACCGGAAAGCCGTGAAGGCGCCCTCACGAGGCCGTGAGGGCGCCTTCACGCGGGATCGACCGGCCGGCCGGTCAGGAGTTGTAGGCGGCGAGCACCGTCGCGGGGTCGCCGTCCATCTTGATCTTGCCCTTGTGCAGCCAGATGACGCGGTTGCAGGTCTCCTCGATCACGTCGAGGTTGTGGGCGACGAGGAAGACCGTGCCGGCCTCTTCGCGCATCTGGTGGATGCGCTCTTGGCTCTTGCGCTTGAAGTCGCGGTCGCCGGTGGCGAGCGCCTCGTCGATGAGCAGGACGTTGTGGCTCTTGGCCGAGGCGATGGCGAAGCGCAGCCGCGCGCCCATGCCGGAGGAGTAGGTCGACATGGGGAACTGGACGAACTCGCCGATGCCGGAGAACTCGACGATCTCGTTGTACCTCTCCTTGACCTGCGCGGGCGTCATGCCCATCGCATAGCAGCCGAGCACGATGTTGCGCTCGCCGGTGAGCTCTTTCATCAGCGCGGCGTTGACGCCGAGCAGCGACGGCTGGCCGTTGGTGTAGACCGAGCCCTTGTGCGGCGGCAGCAGGCCGGCGATGGCCCGCAGCAGCGTGGACTTACCCGATCCGTTGCGGCCGATGATGCCGATGGCGTCACCGTGCCGGGCGACGAAGGACACGCCCTTGACGGCGTGGACCTCCTTCATCTGCGGCCGGCCCTGGCGGCGGATGAGCCGCATGAGGGCGTTGGCGGCGTTGCCCTTCTCGGCGTCGCTCGCCGCGCCGTACACGCGGTAGACGATGTGCAGGTCGTCGACGACGACGGTGGGCGTGCCGGGCTCGCGCTCCGGCGCGCTCGCGGGGGCGGGCTGGGGCGCCTCGTCCTGGGGGTGGGCCATCTGGGACGGCTCCTTGGTCAGCTCAGCCACGGCCATACCTCTCCTCGGCCCGCCAGAAGTACCAGAAGCCGCCGATCAGTGCGACCGCGGCCCAGAAGCCAGCGTATAGCCACAGTTGGGGCAGGGTGCTGTGCGGGAACTGGTGCACCTGCAGGTCATGGCCGTAGCTGCGCAGCAGCAGGTGGCGCATCAGGTCGATGAAGACCGAAGGAGGGTTGAACTCCAGCAGGAAGCGCGCCCACTCGGGGCTGCCCTTCATCTTGGCCGGGATGCTGTAGAACACGCCCGAGGTGTACAGCCAGGTGCGCAGGATGAACGGGAGCAACTGGTTCATGTCGCGGACGAATGCTCCGACGCGTGCGAGGAGCAGGCTTATCCCGACATTGAAGATCGTCTGCAGCAGCAGAGCGAAGGGGATCAGCAGCCAGGCCCAGGTGAGTGGCTCGCCCGTGACGAGCACGATGACGAACAGCACGCCCATCGAGATGGCGAGCTGCTGGAACTCCTGGATCGTGTAGGCCAGAGGGAGCGCGGCGCGGGGGAAGTGCAGCGCCCGGATGAGCGAGAGGTTCCCCGAGATGGACTTGGCGCCGCCGGTGATCGACCGCTGGGTGTAGGAGTAGACGAACACGCCGGTGATGAGGAAGGCGGTGTAGTTCGTGAGGTCCTTCTTCTGCCCCAGGATCACGCCGAACATGAGGAAGTAGACGGCGGCGTTCAGCAGCGGCGTCAGCACCTGCCAAAGCTGGCCCAGCGCCGAGTCGGAATACTTCGAGACGTTACGCGACGTGGCGTACGTGAGGACGAAGTGCCGCCTGTCCCACAGTTGGCGCAGGTAGACGGGCAGACTGGGACGCGCGATGGCGCGTCGCAACCCGTGGCGCTCGGCGAGCGCGGACAGCGATTCCTTCCCGTTGGGAGAGGTGCCGCCCGCCCGGTCGCCCGCCCGGGAGTCCGCTACAGCGGATTCCGGCTGACTCATGGGATGGACTCTATTGGATACCGGTGAATGAGATGCCTACGGTCCCACTTGATCGCTCTTGAGCGGAAGCCGTCCGCCGAGGCGGCGCCGATCATGGCCGTGGGGCCGTGTCATCGCAGCTCGGTACCTGAGATGGCCGAAAGCGGCCACCCGGCCTGGATGTGCGATCACATCCCGGCCTGTGTACCTTGGTGACTGCTTTATGCCGTATCAGGGCATTATTGACAGCCTAGTTGGTATGCGTGTGACGTCCGTCAGGGGCACGTGTGACCGAACTGCAATGCGCCAGAGACTCGCTGGTGAGAAGTAGTGAGGAATGCTCGCGGTCGTCTGGCAGGGCGTCAACTGATTTGACCGTGTCCGCGAACTCCAGGGATCGATCCCCTGGGAGGCGTGCCCGACATGAGCGGCTCAGTCCTAACGCCCACCTTAGAGGGAGGATTAATCCACGATGCGTGTGACCAAGGGCGCACAGATCGTCGCCGGGACCGCACTGCTGGCGCTCGCGGTTGCGGCGTGCGGCGGCAGCGGCGGCAGCACCGGTACCAGCTCCAGCGCCGCAGGCAACGCAGGCGCGGTCAGGGTCGAGATCGCTGAACCGCAGCACGACCTCATCCCGGGCAACACCACCGAGACCAGCGGCGCCGAAGTGCTGAACGCACTCTTCGTCGGCCTCGTCGACTACGACGCGGACAAGAAGCCGTACAACCGCGTCGCCGAGTCCATCGAGTCGCCGGACTCCACCACGTGGACGATCAAGCTCAAGGACGGGTACAAGTGGCACAACGGTGAGCCCGTCACCGCCCAGAACTTCGTCGACTCCTGGAACTTCACCGCCAACGGCGCCAACGCCCAGGAGGGCAACTACTTCTTCGGCAGCATCGTCGGCTATGACGAGCTGAACCCGGGCGAGGGCAAGACCCCCACCGCCACCGCCCTGAAGGGCCTGAAGGTCGTCGACGACAAGACCTTCACCGTCGAGCTGAAGAACCCCTTCTCCGGTTTCCCGACGATGCTGGGCTACACGGCGTTCTACCCCCTCCCCAAGGCGGCGTTCGAGGGCGAAGGCAAGCTCAAGGCCGACTTCGGCGGCAACCCGATCGGCAACGGCCCCTTCAAGATCTCCAAGCCCTGGAAGCGCGGCACGGACCAGACCATCTCCCTGGTCCGCGACGACAACTTCAAGGAGGGCAAGGCCAAGATCGACGCGGTCGACTTCAAGATCTACACCGACCTGAGCACCGCGTTCAACGACCTGCGCGCCGGCAACCTGGACATCATGGACCAGCTGCCGCCGGAGGCCATCTCCACCGCCAAGCAGGAGTTCGGCGACCGCTACATCGAGCAGCCGTCGTCGGGCATCGGCTACATCGGCTTCCCGATCAAGAGCGGCGGCGACTACGCCAAGAACGCCGACATCCGCAAGGCCATCTCCATGGCGATCGACCGCAAGACGATCACCGAGACGGTCTTCTCCGGCACCCGCGTCCCGGCCGACGACTTCATCAGCCCGGTCGTCTCCGGCTACCGCCAGGGCGCCTGCGGCGAGGCCTGCACCTACGACCCCGCCAAGGCCAAGGCCCTGTTCGAGCAGGCCGGCGGGCCGAAGGCCGGCACCATCGAGATCGGCTACAACGGTGACGGCGGCCACAAGGAGTGGATCGAGGCCGTCGCCAACAACCTGCGCACCAACCTCGGCGCCGAGGTCACGCCGAAGCCGGTCGAGAAGTTCGCCACGATCCTCGAGGACCTGGGCAACAAGAAGTGGCCGGGCGCCTTCCGCATGGCGTGGATCATGGACTACCCGTCCCCGGAGAACTACCTGCGTCCGCAGTTCGGCTCGGGCGGCAGCTCGAACTACTCGGGCTACAAGAGCAAGGAGTTCGACGACCTGGTGACCCAGGGCGACGCGGCCAAGACCCTCGACGAGGGCGTCAAGTTCTACCAGCAGGCCGATGACCTGGTGCTCAAGGAGCTCCCGTACATCCCTGTGTACTTCTACCAGACGAACGGCGCATACTCGCAGCACGTGAAGAACGTCAAGATCGACCCGTTCGAGCGGATCGACCTGTTCAACGTCGAGAAGGCCTGACGTCAACCACTCCGGGTGGTTGGGTACCCTGAACCACCCGGAGTGGGCGACACCCACGAGGGCAGCTCTGTTGGTTGCGGCGGGCTGCCCTTTGTAATGATCGGGAGACTAGATGGGCCGCTACGTCATCAGGCGCCTTCTCCAGGCGATCCCTGTGCTGTTGGGCACCACATTCCTCATCTTCGCCATCGTCTACGCGCTTCCGGGTGATCCCCTTCAGGCGCTGGCGGGCGAAAAACGCGTTGACCCGGTGTTCGCGGCGGCACTCCGGGAGCAATTTCACCTCAACGACCCCCTCATCGTGCGGTATGGCTACTACATCCGCGACATTCTGAGCGGGAACTTCGGCACCACCTTCCGAGGGCTGCCGGTCTCGACCATCTTCGAGGGCAAGTTCCAGGTCACCCTCCAGCTGTCCGTCACCGCCCTGATCTTCGAGGCGGTCATCGGCGTCGGCCTCGGCCTGTGGGCGGCGCTGCGCCGCGGCAGGTGGGCGGACAAGGCCATCCTGGCCGTCACCCTGCTGATGGTGTCGGTCCCCACGCTGGTCAGCGGCTTCGTCCTGCAGCTCGTGCTCGGCGTGAAGCTGAAGCAGAGCACCGGCGTCGACTTCTTCCCGGTGGCCGGCATCCAGGACGGGCTGCGAAGTTACATGGTGCCCGGGTTCGTGCTGGCGATGATCTCCATCGCCTACCTCACCCGCCTGACACGGACGAGCCTGATGGAGACTCTGCGCGCCGACTACGTGCGCACGGCCATCGCCAAGGGCATGCCCAGGCGAAGAGTGCTCGCACGGCACGCCCTGCGGAACTCGCTGATCCCTCTGGTCACCTACCTGGGCGCGGACCTCGGAACGCTCATGGGCGGCGCGGTGATCACTGAGACGATCTTCAACCTGCCCGGCATCGGCCAGCAGCTCTTCCAGTCGGTGTACCTGCAGGAGAACTCCGTCGTGGTGGGCATCGTGACGGTCCTGGTCCTGATCTACATCGTGGCCAACCTCGTCGTCGACCTGCTGTACGCCGTCCTCGACCCCAGGATCCGCTATGAGTAACGACACCCTTCCTTCGCTGGCTCCGTCGCAACCCGCCGAGCCGGCCAAGGAGAGCAAGCCCGCCAGCCTGTGGTCGGACGCGTGGTACGACCTGCGGCGCAACCCGGTGTTCCTCATCGGCGCCGCCATGCTGGTGCTGCTCGTCGCCATCTCGGCCTTCCCGGGGCTGTTCGACACCGTCGGGGTCGACGCGAAGACCTGCTCCCTGGCGCAGGCGCGCAAGGGAATCACCCCCGAGCACTGGTTCGGCACCGACAACCTCGGCTGCGACGTGTACTCCCGCGTCATCTGGGGCGCCCGGGTCTCGATCATCGTCGGGTTCGTCAGCGCCATCGTCACCGCCCTGATCGGCGGCGCCCTGGGCCTGATCGGCGGCTTCTACGGCCGCTGGGTCGACATCCTGCTCTCCCGCATCGCCGAGATCTTCTTCGCGATCCCCTCCATCCTCGGCGCCCTGCTGATCCTCGCGGTCATCGGGCGCGACAACGCCGGCATCGGCAGCGTCGTGCTCGCCCTGTCCCTGCTCGCCTGGCCGATGATTTTGCGCATCATGCGCGCGGCGGTCATCACGGCCAAGCACCAGGACTACGTGATGGCGGCCCGCGCGCTCGGCGCCGGACCCGGGCGGATCATGCTGCGGCACATTCTGCCGAACGCCGTCGCGCCGGTCATCGTGGTCTCCACGATCAACCTCGGCGCGTTCATCGCCGCCGAGGCGGCCCTGTCCTTCCTCGGCGTGGGCATCCAGTCGCCGCAGATCTCCTGGGGCCTGATGATCGCGGACGCGCGCAACCGCTTCCTGGAGGCGCCGCTCCCGCTGATCTTCCCGGCGCTGTTCCTCAGCCTGACCATCCTCAGCGTCGTCATGCTGGGTGACGCGGTCCGAGACGCGCTAGACCCGAAGCTGCGGTAGGAGAGGGCAACCGAAGGTGAATAACCCGTCGATCGACACCCACCCCCAGGAAACCGGACCCGCGCACGAGCCCCTGCTCGTGGTGGACAACCTGCACGTGGAGTTCGCCACGCGGCAGGGCGTGGTGCGGGCCGTGAACGGCGTGAGCTACACGGTGAACGCCGGGGAGTCCCTCGCCGTGCTCGGCGAGTCGGGCTCGGGCAAGTCGGTGACCGCCCAGGCCATCATGGGCATCTTGGACATGCCGCCGGCCCGCATCCCCAAGGGCGAGGTCCGCTTCCGCGGCACCGACATGCTGAAGCTCTCCGACCAGGCCCGCAGCCAGATCCGCGGCCAGCGCATCGCGATGATCTTCCAGGACGCTCTTTCCGCGCTGAACCCGGTGTTCACCGTGGGCTGGCAGATCAGTGAGATGTTCCGCGTCCACCGCGGCATGTCCAAGCGCGACGGCATGAACAAGGCCGTCGAGCTGATGGACCGCGTGCGCATCCCCGCGGCCAAGCAGCGCGTCAACGACTACCCGCACCAGTTCTCCGGCGGCATGCGCCAGCGCATCATGATCGCGATGTCGATCGCGCTGGACCCGGAAGTCCTGATCGCCGACGAGCCGACGACCGCGCTCGACGTGACGGTCCAGGCGCAGATCATGGAGCTGCTCGCCGAGCTTCAGCGCGAGAGCAACATGGGCCTGATCCTCATCACGCACGACCTCGGCGTGGTGGCGGACGTGGCCGACAAGATCGCCGTCATGTACGCCGGGCGTATCGTCGAGCACGCCCCGGTCCACGACCTGTACAAGAGCCCCGCGCACCCCTACTCCAAGGGCCTGCTCGACTCGATCCCCCGGGTCGACATGAAGGGCCAGGAGCTCTACGCCATCAAGGGGCTGCCGCCCAACCTGCTCAACATGCCATCGGGCTGTGCCTTCCACCCCCGCTGCCCCTACCGTCGCGACAACTGCGTGACCGACGTGCCTCCGCTGTACGAGATCAGCGGGACGCGCGGGAGCGCCTGCCACTACTACCGGGAGGTCCTCGATGGCACCCTCGGGTGAGCGGATCCTCGAGGTTCGTGACCTGGTCAAGCACTTCCCGCTGACCCAGGGCATCGTTCTCAAGCGCCAGATCGGCGCCATCAAGGCGGTGGACGGGGTCTCCTTCGACCTGCACCGCGGCGAGACGCTCGGCGTCGTGGGCGAGTCGGGCTGCGGGAAGTCCACCCTCGCCAAGCTGCTCATGGCGCTGGAGCGGCCCACGTCGGGGGAGGTGAAGATCAACGGCACCGACATGGCCCGGGCGCACGGGGGAGACCTCAAGCGGATGCGCCGCAACATCCAGATGGTCATGCAGGACCCCTACACCTCGCTGAACCCCCGCATGACGGTCGGCGACATCATCGGGGAGCCGTTCGAGATCCACTCCGAGGTGGCGCCCCGCGGCGACCGCCGCAGGAAGGTGCAGGAACTGCTCGAGGTCGTCGGCCTCAACCCCGAGCACATCAACCGGTACCCGCACCAGTTCTCCGGCGGCCAGCGGCAGCGCATCGGCATCGCCCGCGGCCTGGCGCTGCAGCCGGAGATCATCATCTGCGACGAGCCGGTCTCGGCGCTGGACGTGTCGATCCAGGCGCAGGTGATGAACCTGCTGGAGCGGCTGCAGGACGAGTTCAACCTCGCCTACATCTTCATCGCCCACGACCTGTCGGTCGTCCGGCACATCTCCGACCGCGTCGCGGTGATGTACCTGGGCAAGATCGTCGAGCTGGGAAAGGACGAGCAGATCTACGAGCGGCCCGCTCACCCGTACACGCAGGCGCTGCTGTCGGCCGTGCCGGTCCCCGACCCCGAGGGCCGCGAGACGCGCGAGCGCATCATCCTGCAGGGCGACCCGCCGTCGCCCGCGGACCCGCCCTCGGGCTGCCGCTTCCGCACCCGCTGCTGGAAGGCGCAGGACATCTGCGCCGAGCAGGAGCCGCTGCTGGAGATCCGCGCCGGCGGGCACCTCAGCGCCTGCCACTTCGCCGAGGCGTACGACGTCATCCACGCCTCCTGACCCGGCACACCCGGTACGCCCGGGCCGCACGGCCCACGAGAGACCCCTCCACGGCAGGGGTGAAGTCAAGGGGTCGTCGCAACACTGGTTGATCAACTGGCTAGTGCCAGGAGCTTGGTGAGACGCTCGGCTGGAGTTTCCCAGCCGAGCGTTTTGCGTGGCCGGCCGTTCAATCGGGCAGCGACGGCGGCGAGGTGGCCGCTGCTGTGCACGGACAGGTCGGTTCCCTTGGGGAAGTATTGGCGCAGCAGGCCGTTGGTGTTCTCGTTGCTGCCGCGCTGCCAGGGTGAGTGCGGGTCGCAGAAGTTGACCGGTAGGTCGGCGGCGGTGGACGCCGGGCGTCGGCACGTGCCTGGGCCGCATGGGGCCGGTAGTGCCACTGGCCCCGGGTTCCGCCGGTGCGGTTACGGGCGATCTCCCGGCTCACCGTGGAGGGACTGCGGCCCGGCTCGGCGGCGATGGCTCGGATGGAGGCCTTCTCCCGCAGCCGGTCAGCGATATGGATGCGCTCGTCCTCACGCAGGTAACGGGAAGCCACCTGGGCGGGTCGGGCCGCCCGCTCGGGCCGAGCGGGCGGCCGCAGCCGACCGGGAGTGAATCGTCCGTTACGCCACTCACGGCCGGTCCGCACGTTGACGCCGACCAGCCGTGAGGCTTCCTTGTTGCCATAGCCCTGAGCCACGAGCCGAAAGTATTCCTCCCGCCCGGCCCGGAGCTTTTTGGCCCCTGCGCCTTGCGCACCTTGCGGATCTCAAAGTCCATCGCATCCCCTGAAGTGGGATGTTGCAACGAACCCTAGAACTCAAGAGGTCCGCGGAGAGGTCTGTGTTTTCTGGCGCTCGCTCCGCTCGCGCGGGGTCCGGGCGCCTTTGAGACGGTGCCCTTCCTTCGTCACTCGCTCCGCTCGCGTGGGTTCAACCGGTCTTCGCCGGAAGGGCGGGCTTGGACGGCGGGCGGGGGGCGGCGTTCGAGGTGCCGAGGACCGCGTCGGCGGCGGCGCTGACGTTGGTGGTGGCGTTGGTGTTGCTGTTGGTGTTGGCGACCACGGGCGTGCCCAACTCGGTGCCCAGCCCGGTGCCCAGGCCGACGCCGAGGCCCGTGTCCGCGTCGGTGTCGTCAGCGGTGTCGTCGGCGGCGTCCACGTCGGTCCCGGTCCCGGTGTCGGTGTCGGTGTCGTCTCCCCGGTGGATGCCGGCGGAGGCGGGGCTGTGGGCGCAGGCCGCGGCGGCCGGCACGACGATGGCGACGGCGGCGCAGGCCGTGGTGATCAGAAGACGGCGAATCATTTTTGTTGCTCCTCCCGAAGGAAACCCGTCACGGCGCCCCGGTCCAGGTCCCCTGGGAGACAGAGGTCTTTGATCAAGAACTGTCCGCGTGCGGGTGACTACTCTGGGCGCCGGTGTGACCGTACCCATCGCCCGAATGCGGATAAGAGTGATGAACGGTCAGCGGATGGCAAGGATTGCCGATCTCCGGCAGGGAGCCGCGGATGCCCGCTGTCGCGGCCGGTCAGACGTCGGTCGCCCGCGCCAGCCGCACATGGGCGCCGGGCGGCAGGCCGAGGCGCTCGGCGGCGTCGCCGGAGCGCACGGCGAAGGTGATGTGCCCCGCCGAGTCGGTGAAGGCGACCAGGCTGCCCGGCGGGACGGCGGCGAAGGTGTCGCGCAGCGGCACCGTGATCTGCCGCCTGCCCATGGAGACCGCCAGGGTGTCCCCGACGTGGACGCCGATGGAGGCGAGGTCGTCGGCGGTCACCGACAGTTGCACGTTGCCGTTGCGGTCGAGCGAGAGGACCTCGCCGTCGGCCGCCCCCTCTCCGAGCCGCGCGGTCGGCGCCGGCAGCGACAGCAGGCGGTCGAGCGGGACCTCGGGGCCGACGTCCGCGGGCTTGCTGCCGGTGCACAGGCGCGCCGCGACCGGCGCGTAGATGTCCCTGCCCGGGAAGGCCGGCGACAACCTGTTGAGGAACAGGTCGCGGTTGGAGATCTCGTAGGCCACCCGCGCGCCCCCCGCGGCCATCAGCGCCCACGAGAGCAGGCCGTTGTCGGGGCCGATGAACACGCGGTGCCCCGCCTCGACGACGACCGAGCGGCGGGCGCCCGCGGTGGCGGGGTCCACGGCGCCGACGTGCACACCGGCGGGCAGATATGGCAGCGTCTGGGCGAGGATCGCGGCGCCGCGCCGGATGTCCCCGGCCGGGACCAGGTGACAGACGTCGATGATCCGTGCCTGCGGGGCGATTCCCATGATCACCCCGTGGCAGGAGGCCACGAACCCGTCTTCCAAGCCGTAGTCAGTGAGAAGCGTGATGACAGAGGTCACACTTGGTGACTGTACGTCGTTGGACCGCGGTGTCATAGGGGCCCATCCGCAGACGCCGGCAACCTTGCCGATCTCCGTGCACGGCGGCCCGAGGCGGCGGGCTTTCGCCCCGATATGGCGGTCATCGGTGCTCGGCGCCGCCGGGCGCGCGCGGCGTTCCCCGGCGATGCTCGGGTCCGGGTCTCCCGAAGTGTCATGAACAGCCGCGAATTCCCGACTACGATTGCCACGGGCCGCACGCGCGCGTCGTGGCTCAGGGTCGCGCTCGACCGGGTGCACGACGCATCTCCCTCGCCCTGCCCGGCCCTCCGTCCACGTCTCCCGTGTACCCGACCGAGGAGGACATCTTGGACACCGCACCAGATCGTGGTGACAGCGATCCCGAGGAACCCTCCACCCCCGAGACCCCCGGCGGCCTGACCGAGCGCGAGCGCGAGCTGCTGGCCTTCGAGCGCCAGTGGTGGCGGTACGCGGGCGCCAAAGAGCAGGCCATCCGCGACGCCTTCGACATCTCGGCGACGCGCTACTACCAGCTGCTCGGCCGGCTCGTCGACCGGCCGGAGGCCATGGCGTTCGACCCGCTCACCGTCAAGCGGCTGCGGCGGCTGCGCGCCTCGCGGCAGCGCGAGCGCGCGGCCCGCCGCCTGGGCATGCGCCCGTGATCCGGGGGGTAGTGCTGAACGCGTGACTCATGATGTGTTGCCGGACATCGCCGGATTGGCGGCTATCAAGGCCGATCCCCAGGGCGCCGTGATCGGGCTGGACTTCGACGGCACGCTCGCGCCGATCGTCCCCGATCCCGCCGACGCCCGCGTCGACCCGCACGCCGCCGCCGCGCTGGTGCGCCTCGGCGGCCTGGTCGGGGCGGTGGTGCTCGTGACCGGCCGCCCCGCCGCCACGGCCATCGCCTACGGCGAGGTGCCCGGCGGGCCCGGCCTCGCCGACGTGCCCGGGCTCGTGGTGCTCGGCCAGTACGGCCTGGAGCGCTGGGAGGACGGCACGCTGAGCGCCCCCCCGCCGCCGCCCGGCGCCGATCGCGTCCGCGCCGAGCTTCCCGGCCTGCTGGCCTCGCTGGGGCACCCCGTCAGGGACGGGAGCGAGCCGGGGATCACCGTGGAGGACAAGGGCAGGGCGATCGCCGTCCACACCCGCAGGGCCGCCGACCCCGAGGGCAGCCTGCGGGCGCTGCGCGACCCGCTGGCCAAGCTCGCCGCCGAGACCGGCATGCTGGTCGAGCCGGGGCGGCTGGTGCTCGAGCTGCGGCCCGCCGGGATGGACAAGGGGCACGCCCTCGGGGCGTTCCTCGCCGAGCGCGGCGCCCGGTCGGTGCTGTTCGCCGGGGACGATCTCGGCGACCTGGCCGCGTTCGAGGCCGTCCGCCTGTCGGGCCTGCCCGGCGTGACGGTGTGCAGCGCCTCCGCCGAGGTCACCGCGCTCGCCGAACGCGCCGACCTGGTCGTGGAGGGCCCGGCGGGTGTCGCGGCCCTGTTGTCGGCGCTCTCCGACGCCCTGACCCGCCACTGAGACCGGTAGGTGGCGAAGCACTCGAACGGCGCAAAACCGTGTCAGCGCGCGATCGACCGCCTCCAGACGCGCCGGACGGCCGCGGTCAGCGGTCGAGGGCGGCGAGCTGGTCGGCGAACCACTGGCGCGGGGGCAGAGCCGTGGCCGCCGCGCGCAGGCGGGTGCCGCGCTTGGCGCGCTCCTCCTCGGGGAGCATCAGCGCCTCGTACAGGGCGCCGGCCGTGCCCGAGACGTCGTAGGGGTTGACCATCAGCGCGTCCCGGCCCAGCTCGGCGGCGGCCCCGGCCTCCCTGGACAGCACCAGCGCGCAGTTGGGCGCGAGGATGGGGCCCTCCTTGGCGACGAGGTTCATGCCGTCGCGGATGGGGTTCACCAGCAGCACGTCGGCCAGGCGATAGGCGGCGAGCGAGCGGGCGTAGTCGTCGTCCACGTTGAGGATCAGCGGGTCCCAGTCCTCGCCGGCGAACTCGTCCTCGATCTGCTTGGCGCACCGCTGCACGGCGGCGGTGTACTCGCGGTATTCGGGCAGGTCGTGCCGGGAGGGGTAGGCGAAGGCCAGGTGCACGACCTTGCCGTGCCACTCGGGATGGTCGGCGAGGAACTGCCGGTAGGCCGACAGCCCCCGGACGATGTTCTTGGACAGCTCGGTGCGGTCGATGCGCACGATGAGCTTGCGGTCGCCCACCCGCTCGCGCAGGGCCAGCATGTGCGACTCGACGTCCGGCTCCAGGGCCCGCGCCCACAGCGCGTCACCGTCGACCCCGAGAGGGTGCACGCCGATGCGGGTCGTGCGTCCCTCGTAGGTGATCGTGCGCTGGACGCGGTCGACCTGGGCGCCGAGCAGGGTCTCGCAGCAGTCCATGAACGCCGACGCCCAGCGCGCGGTCAGGAAGCCGGCCTGGTCGGCGCCGAGGATGCCGGTCAGCAGCTCGGCCGCGATGTCGTCGGGCAGCAGCGAGAAGTACTCCGGCGGCGCCCACGGGGTGTGCGAGAAGTGGGAGATGCGCAGGTCGGGGCGCTCCACCCGCAGCATCGCCGGGGCGAGCGTCAGGTGGTAGTCCTGGATCATCGCGCGGGCTCCGTGCGCGGCCTCCTCGGCCAGCGCCAGCGCGAACGCGGCGTTGTAGTCCTGGTAGGACTCCCACTCCCGGCGGAAGCGCATGTCGAACTGCGGCGAGTTGGGCGTGTCGTACAGCAGGTGGTTGACGAACCACAACGTGGAGTTGGCCACCGCGTTGTAGGCCCGGTGGAACGTCGCGGGCGGAATGTCCAGCATGCGCACCGGGCCGGTGTCGTAGCCGGCCTGGTCCAGGCGCCCGCCCGACGCCAGCCGCACGGCGCTGCGGTCGCCGTCGGACAGCGCGGCGCACACCCACAGCACCTCGGCGTCCTTGGCCACCTCGGACAGGCCGGAGACCATGCCGCCCCCACCGCGGCGCATCGTCAGCGTGCCGTCATCGGCGAGCGTGAACGACACGGGCCCCCTGTTGGAGGCCAGCAGAACTGTGTTCATCCGCCCATCACCACTCCTCGTCCGCCCTGCGGCGGTCGTCCCTCGCCGGTTCATCTCCGCTGTGACGCGCACCTGGCCGCAGATTAATTGAATTTAACGCTCCCAATAAGATGGGTTGGCGGTCAGGTCAGGGCTGGCCGCAGGCGGTCGAGAGGAGCTCCGGCATGGCGCTTGACGAGACGACCGAGGATCTGGCCCGAGCGGCCGCCGCGGGCGACCACCGTTCGCTGGGTGAGCTCCTGCGCCGCATCGAGGCCGACGTGCTGCGCCACTGCTCGCGGCTGCTGCCGTACCACCAGGACGCCGAGGAGGCCTGCCAGGACACCCTGCTGGCCGTGGCGCGCAACATCGGGCGGTTCGAGGGGCGAGCCCGCTTCTCCACCTGGCTGCACATCGTGACGACCAACTGCGCCCGCACGACCTACCGCACCCTCAAGCGCCGTGCGGCCGAGCAGACGGCCGATGAACTGCCCGAATTGCGGGCCGACCCGCGCAGGGTCAGCGTCATCGCCGGGTCGCGGCTCGACCTGCTCGACGCGATGGAGTCCCTGGAGGCCGACAAGCCCGAGCTGGCCCAGGCCCTGGTGCTGCGCGACATCTGCCAGCTCGACTACAACGAGGTCGCCGAGCAGCTGGGCATCCCGCTGGGGACGGCCAAGTCGCGCATCCACCAGGCGCGCAAGTACGTCCAGGCGGCGCTCGGCGACGCCTACGGCCGGCCCTTCGCCTAGCGGCCCGCGCGGTGCGTCACGCGCCCTCTCCTGCCTGCGCTGTTCTGGGACAGAGCTTCTCGCAACGCTTCTCGCAACGTGCTCACCTGCGGCTTCGGTTTCTCCCATCGTGCTCTCACGTCTCGGAGAATGAGACGGACGGCCGTCCGCGCCGGTGGGCGAGGTACAGTTCTTAAGGCCTGCTTGTGATACAGGCGGGATCACAACTTCATATTGCTCATCCAGAGGGGTGGAGGGACCGGCCCTGCGAAGCCCCGGCAACCCTCCCGGCTGTGGTCATCCGCGTCTGCCGAACGACGCGGCACTCAAAGACCAGTGAGACCGGCCGGGACAGGTGCCAATTCCGGCCCGTGACCAAGGTGGTCCGGGCGAAGATGAGGGGAAAGGCCTCGCTTCATGGCGCTCGCAACAGCTGAGACAACGACCACGCTCGACTTCGGCCCCGCCGTCGCTCTCTCGTGCCGCGAATGCGGCACCAGGTTCGACCTGGGACCGATCTTCGCCTGTGCCGAGTGTTTCGGGCCACTCGAAGTGGCCTACACCTGGAGCTCTCCCGGCGAGACCGGGACGGCGGTGACCCGTGAGCAGATCGCCTCGGGTCCGAGCAACATCTGGCGCTACCGCGGGCTGCTGCCGGTGCCCGCCGACGTCGCCTCCCGGCCCAACCTGGCCCCCGGCTGGACCAAGCTGGTCAAGGCCGACAACCTGGCTCGCGAACTGGGCCTGCGCAGCCTGCATGTCAAGGACGACTCCGGCAACCCGACCCACTCGTTCAAGGACCGGGTCGTCGCCATCGCGCTGGAGGCCGCGCGCAACTTCGGCTTCCACACCTTGTCGTGCTCCTCCACGGGCAACCTCGCGGGCGCGGTGACGGCAGCGGCGGCGCGCGCGGGGCTGGACGCCTGCGTGTTCGTCCCGTCCGACCTCGAAGAGGCCAAGATCGTCATGGCCTCGGTGTACGGCGGCCGGCTGGTGGGCATCGAGGGCACCTACGACGACGTCAACCGGTTCTGCTCCGAGCTCATCGGCGACCCGCTGGGCGACAAGTGGGGCTTCGTCAACGTGAACCTCCGGCCGTACTACGCCGAGGGGTCCAGGACGCTGGCCTTCGAGATCGCCGAGCAGCTCGGCTGGCGCCTGCCCGAGCAGATCGTCATCCCGGTGGCCTCCGGCTCCCAGCTCACCAAGATCGACAAGGGATTCCGGGAGCTGATCAAGCTCGGCCTGGTCGAGGACCGCCCCTACAAGGTCTTCGGCGCGCAGGCCGAGGGCTGTTCGCCGGTGTCGGCGGCCTTCAAGGCGGGCCACGACATCGTGCGCCCCGTCAAGCCCGACACCATCGCCAAGTCGCTCGCCATCGGCAACCCGGCCGACGGCCCGTACGTGCTCGACATCGCTCGTCGCAGCGGCGGCGCGGTGGAGGACGTCACCGACGCCGAGGTGGTGGACGCCATCCGGCTGCTGGCGCGCACCGAGGGCATCTTCGCCGAGACCGCCGGCGGCGTGACCGTCGGCGTGCTGCGCAAACTCGTCTCCAACGGCCTGCTCGACCCCGAGGCCGAGACGGTGGTGCTCAACACCGGGGACGGCCTCAAGACGCTCGACGCGGTCTCCGCCGAGGCGAGGCCCACCGCGGTCATCCGTCCTTCGCTCGACGCATTTCGTACGGCTGTCGCCGACCACTCCTGAAAGGGCCCGATAAATGAGCGTTTCTGTGCGGATTCCGACGATTCTTCGCACCTACACCGACGGTGCGTCGGAGGTGAGCAGTGACGGGGCGACCCTGCGCGAGGTGCTCCAGAAGCTCGACGCCGACTTCCCGGGAATCGGGGCTCGTATTCTGGACGAAACGGGCAAGATCCGCCGTTTTGTCAACGTGTATGTCGGAGAAGAGGACGTCCGATTCGTCGACGGTCTCGACACCGCAACCCCCGAAGGAACCAACATCTCGGTGATCCCCGCCGTCGCCGGGGGCTGACCTCCGCGCCCTTCTGGCCTTTGTGAGGAGGGCTCAAGTCTCACCGGCCCCATCAGTCACATCACGCCCATGCGTCCTAGCTGGACGCATGGGCGTCGCCATGTCCGCAAGGGGGGCCCGGTAGCGGGACGACTATCATAATAGAAGTGATTACCGGGTCCTCCGTTAGTGTAATTGTCAACTAACTAAACGCGAGCGGGAAATAGCCGAGTGCCGCTGAGAGCGAACGTCAAGTAGTAGTTTCCCGATTGACTCTGTTGCTTCAACCCTTGCCACAGGTATGGTCGAGAACGATCGACGTAGCCGAGGAGTTCGCATGCGTCTCGGCTCCGAAGGTCACGGACCTCGCGGAGGAGTGGGCGGGGTCCGGAGCCCAGCAAGAGGAGTCGGAAAGTGGCGCAGGGCACCGTCAAATGGTTTAACGCGGACAAGGGCTACGGCTTCATCGCGGTAGACGGTGGTAAGGACGTGTTTGTCCACTACTCAGCGATCCTGTCCGAGGGATACCGGTCCCTAGAGCAGGGTCAGCGGGTGGAGTTCGAGATCACGCAGGGGCAGAAGGGCCCGCAGGCGGAGTCCGTTCGCACTGTGTGACGTGGCCGGCGTCGCCCGGCCGGACGAAGATCCACTAGTCTCTCCCCGTCAGTAGCTGGAAGGTTCGGTCTGTCATGCACCAAGACGGGCCGGGCCTTCCTTCATGTCAGCCTGCGGGGCTGTACCGCCTACCCTGTGGGGGCGGGCCCAATATTCGGCATACGGTCGGAGAAATCCTTGTGCCGCCCAGGTCATAGGGGTTGTCGCTTGCACTCGACCGGGTAGAGTGCTAAACAGTTCGTTGGCACTCTCCTGTCGAGAGTGACAAACCTGGATCGAGGCGATGGGGCCTGGCGATCCACGGCGACAGGTGCCGTGGAGGCGCGGGTTTCATGCCGTCGCGGGCGTCGGCTCGATCCGCTGCAAGCCACCCTGTATCTGGGAGGTCTAGCCGTATGGCAGCCAAGATGATCGCGTTTAACGAGGACGCCCGGCGCGGTCTCGAGCGCGGTATGAACCAGCTCGCCGATGCCGTCAAGGTGACCTTGGGTCCCAAGGGCCGCAACGTCGTGCTGGAGAAGAAGTGGGGCGCTCCCACCATCACCAACGACGGTGTCTCCATCGCCAAGGAGATCGAGCTCGAGGACCCGTGGGAGAAGATCGGGGCCGAGCTCGTCAAGGAGGTCGCGAAGAAGACCGACGACGTCGCGGGTGACGGCACCACCACCGCCACCGTGCTCGCCCAGGCGCTGGTACGCGAGGGCCTGCGCAACGTCGCCGCCGGCGCCAACCCGATGTCCCTGAAGAAGGGCATCGAGGCCGCCGTCGAGCGCGTCAGCGAGGAGCTCTCCAAGATCGCCAAGGATGTGGAGACCAAGGAGCAGATCGCCTCCACCGCCTCCATCTCCGCCGGCGACACCCAGATCGGCGAGATGATCGCCGAGGCCATGGACAAGGTCGGCAAGGAAGGCGTCATCACCGTCGAGGAGAGCAACGCCTTCGGCCTGGAGCTCGAGCTCACCGAGGGTATGCGCTTCGACAAGGGCTACATCTCCGGTTACTTCGTGACCGACCCGGAGCGCATGGAGGCGGTCCTCGACGACCCCTACCTCCTGATCGTCAACTCCAAGGTGTCGGCCAACAAGGACCTCCTCCCGCTGCTCGACAAGGTCGTGCAGGCCGGCAAGCCGCTGGTGATCATCGCTGAGGACGTCGAGGGCGAGGCCCTGGCCACCCTGGTCGTCAACAAGATCCGCGGCCTGTTCAAGTCCGTGGCCGTCAAGGCCCCCGGCTTCGGCGACCGCCGCAAGGCCATGCTCGGCGACATCGCCATCCTCACCGGTGGCCAGCCGATCAGCGAGGACGTGGGCCTCAAGCTCGAGACCGCCACCCTCGACCTGCTCGGCCGCGCGCGCCAGGTCATCATCACCAAGGACGAGACCACCATCGTCGACGGTGCGGGCGACCCCGAGCAGATCGCCGGCCGGGTCAACCAGATCCGCGCCGAGATCGAGAACACCGACTCCGACTACGACCGCGAGAAGCTCCAGGAGCGTCTGGCCAAGCTGGCCGGCGGCGTCGCCGTCATCAAGGCCGGCGCGGCGACCGAGGTCGAGCTCAAGGAGCGCAAGCACCGCATCGAGGACGCCGTGCGCAACGCCAAGGCGGCCGTCGAGGAGGGCATCGTGCCCGGCGGTGGCGTGGCCCTGCTCCAGGCGGGCGCCAAGGCCTTCGACAAGCTCGAGCTGTTCAACGACGAGGCCACCGGCGCCGCGATCGTCCGCAAGGCGCTCGAGGAGCCGCTGAAGCAGATCGCCGTCAACGCCGGCCTCGAGGGCGGCGTCGTGGTCGAGCGTGTGCGCAACCTCGAGACGGGCGTCGGCCTCAACGCCGCGACCGGCGAGTACGTCAACATGCTCGAGGCCGGCATCATCGACCCGGCCAAGGTCACCCGTTCGGCGCTGCAGAACGCCGCCTCCATCGCGGCGCTCTTCCTCACCACCGAGGCCGTCATCGCCGAGAAGCCCGAGAAGACCCCTGCCGCTCCCGCCATGCCCGGCGGCGGCGACATGGACTTCTGAGCCTCCGGCTCACGCCACATCGAAAGGGCCGCTTCCGGATTCGTCCGGGGGCGGCCCTTTCGGCGTCCGCGCGGGCTCGTCCTTTCGGCGCGGGCTCCCCTCAGAAGCCGGGGCAGGCCCGCTCGACGGCGTCGAAGGCCCGCTCCAGCAGGGCCAGGTGGTCGGGCACGACCTCGGCCGCGCGCTCCCCGGCCATCATCCGCCGCGCGCTCGCGACGTACACCGTGCGGTAGGCGGCCAGGAACAGCGCGGCGGCCAGCTCGGCATCGACGTCCCCTGAGCCGGGGCCGCCACCGACGTTCCCTGAGCCGGCGCCGCCGTGGACGTCACGGGACCCGGCATCGACGTCGCCAGGGCCGGCGTCGGCGTCGCCAGGGCCGGGGCCGGTCGCCTCCGCGAGCAGGGCGGCGATCAGCGCCTCCAGGTCCTCCAGTGCCTCCCGCACCCTGGCCCGCAGCGCCGGGGAGTCCAGGATGACCTGCCAGAAGGCCTGCTGGCCTTCCCTGATGCCCGACAGGGCATGACCGCTTCGCAGCAGCTCGAAGATCAGACGGCGCAGCGCCGCCAGTGGCGGGCAGCCCTCGGGCCGGTCGCGGACCGCCCGGGTGACCAGCTCGACCATCTCGGGGACCCGGTCGAGGAACAGGTCCTCCTTGCGCGGGAAGTAGTTGAACACGGTCTTGGCCGAGACGTTCGCCGCCTCCGCCACCTCGGCCACCGTGACGTTGTCGAACCCGCGCATGAGGAACAGGCCGGAGGCCACGTCCGAGATCAGCTGCCGGGTCTGCCGCTTCTTGCGTTCACGAAGCCCGAGGTCGGTGTCCACGCTGTCCAATATAGTGGCTAAAAAACTACTGTTACAGTAAGTTTTTAGCCGAGGAACGGAATTGGAGGCGGCATGTCGTACGACGTGGACGTGGTGGTGGCCGGGGGCGGTCCGGTGGGGCTGATGCTGGCCTGCGAGCTCGCGCTCGGGGGCGTCTCGGCCATGGTGGTCGAGCGGCTCACGGAGGTGGACCCCACGATCAAGGCCGGAGCGCTCAACATGCCGAGCGTCGAGGCGCTGTACCGGCGCGGCATGCTCCCGGCGCTCCGCGAGGCCCAGGAGCGCAACCTGGAGCATTTCGCCGCCTTCATGCGGCAGCAGGCCGCCCATCGCGAGGGCGCCGGGGACGGACGGGCGGCAACGGCCGACGCCTCCGAGGAGGCACGGCCCCCGCGGGCGCCGCGGACGCCGCCGAAGTTCGCCGGGCACTTCGCCGGCATCATGCTGGACGCGGCCCGGCTCGACGACGCCGACCCCGACCTCGCCGGTCACGGCCCGGCCGGGGACATCGGCCTGGTCAACCAGCAGCAGATCGAGGGCATCCTCGGCGAGCACGCCGCGCGGCTGGGCGTCCAGGTGCGGCGGGGCGCCGAGCTGACCGATCTGTCGGCCGACGACGAGGGCGTCACCGTCTCGACGAGCGCGGGCCGGGTGCGGGCCCGCTGGCTGGTCGGCTGCGACGGGGGGCGCAGCGTCGTCAGGAAGCTCGCCGGCTTCGACTTCCCCGGCACCGACCCCGAGATCACCGCCTACCAGGTCCTCGGCGAGATGGAGGGCGCCGAGGGCCTGGGCGTCGGCTGGCACGCCACCCCGACCGGCGTGTACGCGCACGGTCCCGTCCCGGGACGCATCCTCACCGTCCAGTTCACCGGTCCGCGCGCCGACCGCGACACCCCCGTCACCCGCGAGGAACTGCAGGAGGCGATCCGGCACGTCACCGGCGTCGAGGTGACCGTGACCGCGATCAAGACCGCCACCCGCTTCACCGACAACGCGCGCCAGGCCTCCACCTACCGGCTGGGCCGGGTGCTGCTCGCCGGTGACGCCGCGCACGTGCACTCGCCGTTCGGTGGCCAAGGACTGAACCTCGGCCTCGGCGACGCGGTGAACCTGGGCTGGAAGCTCGCCGCGACCGTGCGCGGCTGGGCGCCGCACGGCCTGCTCGACACCTACACCGCGGAACGGCACCCGATCGGGGCCTGGGTGCTGGACTGGACCCGCGCCCAGGTCGCGCTGATGCGCCCCGATCCCCGCGCCAGGGCCCTGCGGAGCGTCGTGAACGACCTGGTCGAGACCGTCACCGGCACCACCTACTTCGCCAAGAAGATCTCCGGCGTCTGGCAGCGGTACGACCTGCCGGGCGACCACGCGCTGGTCGGCGCCAGTGCCCCCGACCTGGAGCTGTCCGACGGATCGCGGCTGGCCGACCACCTGCACGACGGCAAGGCGCTGCTGCTGGACCCCAAGGGCGAGCTGCGCGACCTGGCCGAGAGCCACCGCGACCGGATGACCGTGCTCGCCGCGAGCGCGGACGAGCGTCCCGAGCTCACCGGGCTGTTCCTGCGGCCCGACGGGATCGTCGCCTGGGCCGGTGAGCAGGACCGGGACGACCGCGGCGCGCTGGAGAAGGCCCTGGCCACCTGGCTCGGCGCACCGGCCGCGGACGCCGGTGACCAGCGGCGTTAGCCGATTCCCAGCGCGGCGGCGACCTGGCGGGATACGGCCAAGGCGACCTTAAGCGGCCTCCCAGCCCGCCCGGACACTCTTGGTTCATCGGGACGCGCGACCGGCCGCGACAGCGGCGGGCACGCCTCCAGGGAATCCACGAGTCTGAGGAGAACGTCATGAAGGTCCGTCACAGCCTCCGCGCCGTCGCCGCCGCCACCGCTCTGGCCGGAGGGCTGCTGGCCGTCGCCGGCCCCGCCTCCGCCGCCACCATCGCGAAGATCTCCAACTACACCCCGATCGCCCCCGGCGCGACCACGTCGATGCGCCTGGTGTGCCCGTCCTACGCGCCCACCATGCTGCTCGACACCGTCGCCTTCACCCCCAAGGCCGGGGTCACCGTGACCGGCACCTCGCTGGACACCTCCTCCGACGCCTTCCACCGCCACATCCTGACGATCACCGCGCAGAACGGCTCTGCGGCCTGGAGCGGTCTGACCGCCCTCGCCACCTGCACCAGCTGACCGTCCGGCATACCCACGGTCGCACACGCAAGCCGCCCGGGGAGAAACGAACGGGGAGGGCCGCCGGGCGGATGGAAGGTGAACCAAGGGGAACGGGGCACGCGAACCGTGAAGGATGGGGGGAACGGGGCCCACGAACCGGGCCACGGACACGGGGCGCGAACAGGGGACGCGGCGCGCTGACCGGGGGCGAGGGGAAGGAAGGGGGAACGGGGTCCACGAACCGGGGCCGTCGAACCGGGGCCACGGACAGGGGACGGGGCGCGCTGACCGGGGGCGACGGGGAAGGGAGTGGGCACGCGAACCGGGGAACGGCGGCGCCGGTGAGCCGCGAGGCTCAGCCGGCGCCGTAGCGGCCGAGGCCCTTCTCCAGCAGGCCGAAGGCGAGCAGGGCCTGGGCGCGGACGCCGGCGACGACCTGCTCGTGGCCTTCCCCCGCCGCCTTGCGGCGCACGCCGTCCGCCGCCAGCCGCCGCGTGACCGCGCAGATCTGGGCGGCGGCCAGCACCGGCATGACGTCGTCCTCGGCGGCGCCGGTCACCTCCGCCAGGGTCTCCGCCAGGCGCTCCTCCCGGCGTTCGGACAGCTCGCGCATGCGCGCCTGCAGCGAGGGGCTCTGGTCGATCATGCGGGTGACGACCTCGGCCCCCTCGTTCAGCCCGGAGCGCCAGTCGCCCTCGTCGAGCGCCTGGAGGTAGTCGCGGCGCAGCGCCTCGATCACGGACTCGCCGGGGCGCCGCTCGCGGACGATGCGGCTGGGCTGCTCGACGAAGGCGTCCTGGCGGTCGAGGAAGAGGTCTTCCTTGGTCCTGAAGTAGTTGAACACCGTGTTGACGGAGACGTCGGCCACCCGGGCCACCTCGGCAACGGTCACGTTGTCGAACCCGCGCATCATGAACAGGCCCATGGCGATGTCGGCGATGCGCTGCCGCGTCTCGCGCTTCTTGCGTTCGCGCAGGCCGAGCCGTTCTTCCATGCGCCCGATCCTAGGCAAGGAAAATGGGGCGGCACCACCTATGGGGCCGCCCCACGTTCGCCGGGGCGTGCGGCCGGGTCACATGTGACCGCGGCGCGGCGGGGTCACAGTGGCTTGACCCAGCGGCCCCACTGGGGCTGGCGGACGTAGCCGGCCGCGGTCCAGGCGTGGTGGGCGAGCGTGTTGTCGTCCAGGACCATCGCGTCGACCCGCATCCCGCCGTGCTCGGCGAAGCGCTTCTCGGCGGTGTCCAGCAGGAAGCGGGCGATGCCTCTGCGGCGGTGGGCGGGATCGACGGCCAGCCGGTACAGGTGGCAGCGCCATCCGTCCCATCCCGCGATCACCGTGCCCACCATGCGCCCGTCCAGCTCCGCGATCAGCAGGGCCTCGGGGTCGCGCTCCATCAGCCGCCGAACGGCCGGCTCGCTGTCACGCCGGTCGGTGCCCTCGGCGGCGTGGGACCAGAACGCCAGCACCGCCTCAACGTCCTGCGCCGTCCCGGCCCGCACCGTGAGGGCCTCGTGCATCGCATCAGTCACGACGGCCACGCTAACCGACTGTGGCGTTATGTGAGTTCGGCGGGCAGGTCGCGGGTGTGCAGGACGGTGAGGGAGGTGACGGCCCGGGTGAGGACGACGTAGAGGCGGGCGAGGCCGCGGTCCTCGGCTTCGGCGATGTCGGCGGGCTCGACGACGATGACGTGGTCGTACTCCAGGCCCTTGGCGAGCGAGGCCGGGATCACCGAGACGCGCTGCTCGGGGACCCCGTCCGGGCCGAGCAGGTCGTGCGGGAGGCCCGTGGCGGCCAGGACGGCGGCGACGGCGTCGGTCGCGGCGTCGGCGGCGATCACGCCGATGGAGCCCTCGCGCTCGGCGGCCTCGCGGGCGGCCGCGGCCAGGCCGGCGTCCAGGTCGGCGGTGCGGCGCAGGGACAGCGACCCGGCGCCGGGGCGCAGCGACCTCGGGGCGGCGAGCGTGGGGGCGACCGAGGGGAGCAGGCGGGCGGCGAAGTCGAGCACCTCGCGGGGGACGCGGAAGCCGAGGGTCAGCTCGGTCACCGCGCCTTCGGCGAAGCCGAGGTGGCCGAGCACCTCCTCCCAGGACCGGGCCGACCACGGGGTGGTGCCCTGGGCGAGGTCGCCGAGGACGGTCGCCGAGCCGGTGCGGCAGCGGCGGCCGAGCGCGCGCAGTTGCATGGCCGACAGGTCCTGCGCCTCGTCCACGACCACGTGCCCGAGGGTGGGGGTGCGCTCGATGAGGTCGGCCAGCTCGTCCAGCAGGGCGGCGTCGGCGGCGGACCATCGGGCGGACTTCCACGACCGGGCGGGCTTGGCCCAGAGCAGCCTCTGGCACTCCTCCGGCGTCAGATCGGACTTCGCGGCGGCGGCGGCGAGGAAGTCGCCGTCGGACAGCAGCCGGAACAGCACCTGCTGGGGCGTCACCCGGGGCCAGATCTGGTGGATGAGCTGCTTGACGGGCTTGGACCTGGCCACGGCGTCCTGCACCCGGTCGTCGGGGGACTCCCCGCGCTGCTCCATGCGCACCAGCACCGCGTGCGCGAGCCGCTGGGCCAGGGCGGCGCGCCCCGGGCCGTACCGGGTGGTGCCGCGCAGCGAGGCGACGATCTCGCGCACCTCGTGGTCGGGGACGCGGAAGCGGTTGACGCCCCGGGTGATCAGCAGGCCCTCCTCGGGCTTGCTGATGTGCAGCCACAACGCCCGGCGGAGCACCGGCGCCATGCGGGCGTCGCCCTTGAGCGTCGCGACGGCCGGCGCCTCGGGGGCGGCGTGGTCGCCGAGGATGCCGGCGACGGTGGTCTGGTCGACCTTCACCTCGCCGAGGGCGGGCAGGACGGAGGAGATGTAGGAGAGGAAGGCGCGGTTCGGACCGATGATCATCACGCCGGACCGGGCGAGCTTCTCGCGGTGGGTGAACAGCAGGTAGGCCGCGCGGTGCAGGCCGACGGCGGTCTTCCCGGTGCCGGGCGCGCCCTGCACGCAGACGGTCTGGGTGACCTCGGCGCGGACGATCTCGTCCTGGTCGGGCTGGATCGTGGCGACGATGTCGCGCATGGGGCCGGTGCGCGGCCGCTCGATCTCCTCGGTGAGGATGCGCGACTCCTGGAGCGTGGCGCCCTGGTCGAGGGGCTCGTCCTCGTAGGCGGTCAGCTCGCCGCCGTGGAAGCCGAACCGCCTGCGGCGCAGCACGCCCATCGGGTCGGACGGGCGCGCCTGGTAGAAGGCGCGGGAGACCGGCGCACGCCAGTCGATCACCAGGGGCCGGCTGTGGTCGTCGTGTACGTGGCGGCGGCCGACGTGGATGGTCAGGGGCAGGTCGTCGTCGCCGGCCCGGTCGAGGCGGCCGAAGAACAGCGGGGTGTCGGGGTGGTCGGCCAGGGCGGCGACCCGCTGGTCCAGCAGGCCCTGCAGCACCTGCTGGGAGACCCAGTCGCCGGCGGCGTCGGCGGACAGCGACTGGGCGTGTTCGCGCATGGCGCGCAGCGCGGCGCGGGAGGCGGTCAGGTGGTCGCGTTCCGCCCGCAGCACGCCGGCGGGATCGTCTGGGTGGCTGGTGGAGTCGTCGCCGGATATGTCGGGGGCCAATTGGTGTCCGGGCATGCCGAAGCGCTCCTTGAGGGACGGAGGTGGTTGACAAAGGCAGCGAACCCACAAGCTTATATGCTTACGCCGCTCGGGGTGCGTGCTCATCGGCCGCGCCGGAGCGACGGGCGTACGATGCGACGCTTGTGCGGAGTTTGCCTGGTCTTGACCTTTGGGTACTCGAGTGAGGGTGACGATGCGAGCCCCGGTGGCGGTGTCCCCGGTCATTCCCGCTCTTGCGAACATGCTGCTCGGCGGCCTGTGGACCTTGTCGGTCTTCGCGGGCTGGGGACTGGCGGCGTTCTGCGGGACCGGTGAGATGCCGGACGCGTGCATGGACCGCCTGACCCTGGTGTCGATGCTGTCCGGCCTCTTCGCGTTCCTCGGGGCCATCGGCACGGCGGGCGGCCTTCTGCCACCCCTAATGCGCAGATATCCAGAAAAGTCGCTGATACTTGTGGGAATCGCGACCGCTTCCTGGCTAATAGCCCTGGCCGTGCTTTACGTCGGCGGGTTAGTCGGTCGGTGATGTGGCCGACACGTTGCGTTAGCTTCTCTCAAAATCCTGAAAAAGCGGGACAAACCTTGTGATTCGATTGAATCATGGGGGTATGTCGCAGTTGGCGCCGAGGCAGCCAATAAGCGAGGGGGTGATGTGGTTGAACAGGGCCCACGGTATTTCCTGGACCTGAATGCCCGTCGCCTGGGGGGAGCCTTTCCTGGGACGGGTTGGGGGGTCGGCGGCGTGCCGCTCAGCGAAGGTCACTCGCTGGCGAGCACGTCGTCCGCGTCGATGATCTGGTACGCGTATCCCTGCTCGGCCAGGAACCGCTGGCGGTGCGCCGCGAAGTCCTGGTCGACGGTGTCCCGGCTGACCACGGAGTAGAAGCGCGCGCCCCCGCCGCTCGCCTTCGGGCGCAGCACCCGGCCGAGCCGCTGCGCCTCCTCCTGACGCGACCCGAACGTCCCCGACACCTGGATGGCCACCGACGCCTCCGGCAGGTCGATCGAGAAGTTCGCCACCTTGGAGACCACCAGCACCTTGATCTCCTTGTCGCGGAACGCCTGGAACAGCCGCTCGCGCTCCTTGACCCGCGTCTCCCCCTTGATCACCGGCGCGTCGAGGTGCTCGGCCAGCTCGTCCAGCTGGTCGATGTACTGGCCGATGACCAGCACCTGCTCGCCCGCGTGCCGCCGCACCAGCGTCTCGGTGACGTGCGCCTTGGACGGGGTCGTCGCGCAGAAGCGGTAGCGCTCCTCGGGCTCGGCCATGGCGTAGGCCAGCCGCTCCTGGTCGGTGAGGGTGACCCGCACCTCCACGCAGTCGGCCGACGCGATCCAGCCCTGGTTCTCCATCTCCTTCCAGGGCGCGTCGTACCGCTTGGGGCCGATGAGGGAGAACACGTCCCCTTCGCGGCCGTCCTCGCGGACCAGCGTCGCGGTCAGCCCCACCCGCCGCCTGGCCTGCAGGTCGGCGGTCATCCGGAAGATCGGCGCGGGCAGCAGGTGCACCTCGTCGTAGATGACCAGGCCCCAGTCGCGGGCGTCGAACAGCTCCAGGTGCCGGTACACGCCCTGGCGGCGGGTCGTCATCACCTGGTAGGTGGCGATGGTGACCGGGCGGATCTCCTTCTTGGTCCCGGTGTACTCGCCGATCTCGCTCTCGGTGAGCGAGGTGCGCTTGAGCAGCTCCTGCTTCCACTGGTGGGCGGAGACGGTGTTGGTCACCAGGATCAGCGTGGTCGCCTCGGCGTGCGCCATCGCCGCCGCGCCGACGAGGGTCTTGCCGGCGCCGCACGGCAGCACCACGACCCCCGAACCGCCGTGCCAGAAGGCGTCGGCCGCTTCCCGCTGGTAGGGGCGCAGGTGCCAGCCATCCTCGGCCAGCGTGATCGGGTGGTGCTCGCCGTCGACGTACCCCGCGAGGTCCTCGGCGGGCCAGCCGATCTTCAGCAGGGCCTGCTTGATGTTGCCGCGCTCGCTCGGGTGCACCGCCACGACGTCCTCGCCGATGCGCTCGCCGAGCATCGGCTGGATCTTCCTGGACCGCAGCACCTCTTCCAGCACGGCCTTGTCGGTGCTGGTCAGCGTCAGGCCGTGGTGCTCGCTCTTCTCCAGCCGGAGCCTGCCGTACCGGGACATCGTCTCGGCGATGTCGACCAGCAGGGCGTGCGGCACCGGGTAGCGGCTGAAGCCGATCAGCGCGTCGATGACCTGCTCGGCGTCATGCCCGGCGGCCCTGGCGTTCCACAGCGCGAGCGGGGTGACGCGATAGGTGTGGACGTGCTCGGGCGCCCGCTCGAGCTCGGCGAACGGCGCGATCGCCTTGCGGCAGTCGTCCGCCCTCTCGTGCTCGACCTCGAGCAGCAGCGTCTTGTCCGACTGGACGATCAGCGGGCCATCAGACACGTTTCGATCTCCTGGGGTTCGCGTACGGCCACCGTGCCGGCGGTCCCGTCCGCTTATCCAACAAGACGGCGGCCCGGATCAGTCCCGCTTTCCCGCGCCTTGACGCCGCTACGGCGTTGCGCGGGAGATGTCCAGGGCCGCGGGCGCCCGGCCGCCGTGCGACCAGGGCGCCTCGCGGTCAACTGGAGGTGACGCCGACGACGATGAGGACGGCGACGCCGATGACCACCAGGCCGATGTTGACGCCGATGGCGACCCAGCCCCACTTCAGCAGCGACCGCGCGCGGTCGGGCTCGGTGTCCACCTTGCCGAGCGCGATGCCGGACAGCACGGCCCCGGCGATGCCACCAAGCGAGACATAGCAGCTCATGGCCAGCACGATGCTGATGACCAGGGCGACGATGGCGTGGGTGCGCGGCCCGTCGCCCGCCGGCCTGGCCGGGTGACCGTAGGGCTGGTAGGGGGTCGCGTATCCGTACTGCTGGTCGTAACCGGGCTGGCCGGAACCGGGCTGGCCATAACCCTGCTGACCGTAACCGGGGTCGCCGTAGCCCGGCTGGCCGTAGCCCGGCTGGCCGTAGCCGGGCTGGCCGTAGGGCTGCTGCCCGCCGGCCGGGTAGGACGGCTGCCCGGAGGCGCCGTACTGCTGGTCGTAGGGTTGCCCCGCGGGGCCGTACTGCTGGTCGTACGGCTGTCCCGCGGCGCCGTACGCGTCATAGGGCTGCCGCGCGGGCGCGCCGTAGGGCTGCTGCCCGGGGGAGCCGTAGGGCTGCTGGTCGTAGGGCCCCTGCCCTGGCGTGCCGTACGCGTCGTAGGGCTGCTGCGCGGGGCCGCTCTGGTCGTACGGCGTCGGTCCGCCGTACTGCTGCCGGCCGTATCCCTGGTCGTAAGGCGACGACGGGCCGCCGTTGCCGTCCTGCCCGCCCTGCGATCCGTGGGGACTCTGCCAGCCGTTCGGGGAGTGCCCGGCGGGCTCGGGAGTGCCGCTGCTCAAGATCGTCTCAATTCTGATGATGGTGGAGCTGATCAACATTTACCACGCCATGGGGTTGTCGTGCCCCGGCAATGCCGGGAACGTGATCCCCGTGGACGGCGCGGGCGCCCGTCAGTTGACGTCGGCGACGCCCGTGATGCGGTGCAAGGCGAACCGGTGGACCGCCGCGCGGGTCTCGTCGTAGGCGGTCAGATAGCCGCCCTCCATGCGGGCCGGCTCCAGGATGCGGCTGGTGGCGTGCCCCTGGGAGTCCATGTAGCCGATCCAGACGCGCGTGCCCTGCCGGATGGCCTCCTGCAGCGCCATCACCGTGCCCGTCGAAGGAGAACGCGGCACCTGCCCGTCGGGGGCCGCCACCGTCTGCCTGCGCGCCTGGTGGGCGTCGTCGCCGGCCCTGATCGCCCGGACGGCCGCCGCCACCACGTCGGCCTCGGGACCGGCCGCGCCCGGCGCGGGGCGGGCCGCGGGCGGGCGGTCGGTGCGCTTGGCGTCGGCCCGGGTCACCAGCACGTCGCCCTCGGAGGACTCGGCGACCGGGGAGTACCCGAGGGCCCGCAGCGTGTCGACCACCACGGCCCGCGAGCTGCGCGAGGCGATCACCGTGGGCGCGAGCCGGCGCAGCCGCAGCGGCACGGCCCGCTTGTCGGCCATCACCTCGTCCAGCACGGCCGGGTCGTCGCAGCGCACGTAGGAGCCCGCCGTGCCGACCCGGACGCGGCCGTGCCTGCGGGCGACGTCGGCCACCAGGTAGCGCAGCGGCTGCGGCACCGGCGTCGTGGAATGCCTCTCGAGCGTGGCGAGGAGCTCGTCCGCGCTGGACCCGGCGTCCAGCGCCCGCCGGACCGACTCCTCGCCGAACCGGTAGACCGTCGCGCCGCCCTTCGACTCGACGTCGGCGGCCAGCGACAGCCAGCGTCCCAGCTCGCTGGTGAGCGGACCCGGCGCGACGGCCGTCAGGTCGGCCTGGAGCAGCACGTGGTCGACCGGTTCGGGCAGCAGCGGCGCCAGCAGCCGGGCGGGCTCGCCCGCGGTGGCCGGTGGGAGCAGCACGCGGCCGAAGCGGGACAGCGCGCCGAGCCCGGTGAGCCCGAGCTGCTCGGCCTCGCGCAGGGTGAAGTCGACCAGCCGGTCGCGGTAGGCGCCCCGGCGGCGGGGCTGCTCGAACGCCAGCCGCTCGCGCACCGAGGCGGCGGAGGGGGCGAGCCCCGCGGCGGCCGAGGCGAGCACCCGCAGCGTCCGCAGCCGCACCTCCGCCGCGGCCGGACGGCGCAGCTCGGGATGCAGGACGTTCAGCAGGCGGTCGCGGTCGTCCCGCTCGCCGACCAGGCCGGGCACGCGGTCGCCGGCCAGCCAGTTCGACGCCAGCACCTCCCAGCGGTCCTCGGTCGCCTTCACCCGCCAGACGTCGTAGCCGGTCGTGGGCAGCCACTCGCCGTCCACCGGCGCGCTGGAGGCCACCAGGCTCGCGGCGTAGGCGACCTCCACCACCAGGGCGGCCGTCCACTCGGGCAGGTCCAGGAGCTGCGCGGTGCGCTTCAGGTCGCGCACGGCGACGCCGCCCGCGCGCAGAACGCCCGGCCCGTCCACGCTCCAGTGCTCGCACAGCTCCTCGACCATGCGCACGAAGGTGAACGCCTGGCCGGCGGCCGTGCGGTCGGCCAGGGACCGGTCGCGTTCGGCGCCCTCCAGCGGCGGGGCGCACGGGCGCAGGTCGCGGTGCACCCGCCCGCCGCGCAGCACCAGCGCGACCTCACGGGGCAGGACGACGCTCTCTTCGCCGGTCGCGGCGAGCAGGCCACGGGCGAGCAGTTGCTCGATCGGCGACTGCGCGGTGGCCACGGTGACCTCACGCCGGGCGTTGGGCAGGCGGCCGGTCGGCGGGCCCCACGCGAGCTCCTCCAGCGCGGCGCGGGCCTGCGGGCCGACGTCGCTCAGCAGGCGCTCGACGATGCCGCCCTCGGCGAGCAGGCCCGCCAGGCGCTCGGGGACGGCCTCCTCGCGGCCGGTGTCGCCGCGGTGGATGGCCTGGATCAGCTCGCGCAGCCGTTCGGGCGGGTGGTGCCGGAACACCTCGGCCACCGGCGGTCCGAGCCCGGCAGGGGACTCGGAGACGTCCCGCACGCCGGGGGCCAGCCGCAGGGCCGAGGCGGGGCCGAAGACCAGGCCGAGCGACAGCAGCCCGTCGACGGCCTCGCGCAGCGGCCCGTCCAGCCGCGCGGCATCCTGCTCGGGCACCGCGCCGGCCATCGCCGCGCGCAGGTCGTCCTGCGACAGGCCGGGACCGTCCTCGGCGGTCATGACCAGCAGCGTCTCGACCACGGCCAGGGCGAAGCGGTCGAGCCGGTCCAAAGCCCTGCCGGTGGCCGACGGGCTGGTCGCCCGGATCGCCAGGCCCTCCACGTGCGCGGGAACCGGGGTGATGAGCTCGGGACGGGCCGCGACCAGGGCCCGCAGCCGGTCGTCGCCGAGGCCGCGCAGCCAATCGGTGAACTCGGTGTTCATCGCTCCACCGAACCCCCTGTCCACCGGCATCCGCCGCACGCCCCACGCCGTGGGAGCGTCCCCTCCATGGTAGGAGCCCATGGGCCGTCGTACGCCAGCCTGATCACCGGTGTTCGCCCGCGCCGGGCCGCGGCGGCGTCCGGACGGGAGGCGCGTAGGCGAGGCATGGGGAGCGGTGAGGATAGTCATTTCCGCGAAACGGTGCGCGGGCCGGAGCGCTGGGGCAGTATGGCGAGAGTGATCGAGCGCGCCGATCAGCTGGTCCTCGAGTACGTCGCCAAGGTGGCGGACGCCGCCCACGGCGTGCTCCGCACCGATCAGCGCCTCGACTTCGTGCAGCGGTTGCGCGCACGCATCGAGGAGGAACGCCGGGGCAGCGAAGACCCGGCGGCCGTGCGCAGAGTGCTCGCCCGGTTCGGCGATCCCGCGGTCCTGCTGCAGCGGGAGGTCGCGCGGCTGACCGGCGCCGAGCCCGAGCCCGCCCGGCGGGCCGCCGGCGTGCGGCGTCCCGGCGGCGTCCGCGGCGGCCGTCCTGGGGCCGTGTCCCGGCCTTCGTCTCTGTCCCCTCCTTCGTCCCTGTCGCGTCCGGCCGCCGGGTCCGCGCGGCCCGGTTCCGTACGGCCCGGCTCCCCGTCGTCCGCCTCCTCCGTGTCGCCCCAGGGCGGGGGGCCCGGCCCGGACGGAGCCGAGGGCCCGCCGGTCGCGCCGGTGGAGGAGGCCGCCACGTCGGTCTTCCCCCCGGTGCCGGTCTCCGGCCCCGCGACCGGTCCTGTCGCCGGTTCCGCCGCCGGCGACGAGTTCGGCGACTCGGCGACCGAGGTGCTTCCCGCCGTGGTGGACGACGGCCGGCCGAGGGGTCCCGTGCGGCCGCCCCGCCCGCCGAGGCCCCCGCGCCCGCTGCCCCGCGGCGCCGCCCCCGGAGCGCGCCGTCCCGTGCCGCGCGACGCGCCGGCTCCGCTGCTGGGCCGGTTCGGCCGGGGCGCGATGGCCGTGCCCAAGGCCGCCGACGGGCGCGACGCGCGGACCGTCCTGGCCAACGACCGCCGCGCCGTCGCGGGCATGGCCCTGCTGCTGCTGTCGGGCCTGCTGGTGCCGCTCCCCCTGCCGTCCATCGCGATCTTCCCCGTGCCCGTGCTGGTGTGGGCGCTGGCCGCGCTGACCGTGCTGTCCTGCGACGCCTGGGTGTTCAAAGACCGGATGACGGGGCTGTTCACGCCGATCACGGCCTATGTCGTGGGCGGCGTCCTGCTCGGCGCCCTGCGGGCCCCTGAGACGCCCGGCGACGGCTTCACGGCGTTCGTCACCTCGTTCTGGCACGTCAGCGGGCTGATGTTCATGCTGGGCGCGGCAGGCGGCGTGGCGTGGCTGGCCTATCGCCTGTTCAACCCGCCACCTCCGCCACCCCGGCGGCAGACGCTGGGCGTCCTGCGCTGAGCAGCCCGAGCGACAGGCGCACCCACGAGGCGACGAAACGGTCGCGGTCGGCTCGTCCCGGAGGCTCGCCGACGGTCTCCTGGAACAGCCGGTAGTGCACCACCGCGCCCCCCAGCACGGCGCCGATCGCCGGCCAGTCGAGGTCGGCGTCCGCGTACTCCGGCTGGGTGCGGAACCACGTCGTGATCGCGTCGAACATGGGCTGGAGCAGGCCCTCGCGGACGACGGCGACCAGCTCCGGGAACTGGCTGAGGTCGCGGAAGAAGACGCGGGTGAGCCGGCTCTCGTCGCGGACCTTGGCCAGCCCGGCCCGGCACAGGCGGTCCAGCCGCTCCTCGATCGGTATCGACGTGCCGACGGCCTCCACCTCGACCAGCGCCTCGGTGACCTGCGAACGGGTGCGGGCGGCGTGCTCGTTGATAGCGGCCGCCAGCACCTCGTACTTGGACCGGAAATGCCGGTACAGGCCGCCGGCCCCGGGGGACAGCCCTGAGGCGGCCTCGATCTCGGCGACCGACGTCGCCGAGTAGCCGCGCTCGGCGAAGAGCCTGAGGGACTCGTCGATGATCCGTTCGCGCGTCGATCTGGTCATTGCCCGTGGTCACCTCCGGCCCCGACTTTATGTGGTCAAAGTGTGTCAGTTGCCGTCGAATCGGCGTCGCGGGTCGCCCGAGCCGTAGGGGTTCGCGGGGTGCCGTCCATTTGGCATCCTTCAAGGGTGTGTTCCGTGGGATTCGACCTTGACCTGACGCTCGCCGACACCCGCGCCGGGATCGCGGCGGTGTACGAGGAGGTGGCGCGCCGTCTCGGCGTGCCGATCGACACCGCCGTCGTGGTCGAACGGCTCGGCCCGCCGCTGGAGCAGGAGCTGGCGCACTGGCTGCCGGCGGAGGCGGTCCCGGCCGCCGCGGCCCTGTACCGCTCCCTGTATCCGGAGGTTGCGGTCGCGATGACCACGCCGATGGCCGGCGCCGCCGAGGCCGTCGCGGAGGTCCGCCGGCGCGGTGGACGGGTCATCGTGGTCACCGGCAAGCACATCGTCGGGGCCGGCAGGACTGTCAAGGCGCTGGGCCTGGACGTCGACGAGGTGGTGGGATCGGTGTTCGGCGCGGCCAAGGGCGTGGCGATCTCCCGCTTCGGCGCCGCCGCCTATGTCGGAGATCACGTGGCCGACATCGAGGCGGCCCGGGCGGGGTGCGCGGTGAGCGTCGCCGTGGCGACGGGCCCGTACACCGAGCAGGCGCTGCAAGATCACGGAGCCGATGTGGTGCTGCCCGATCTGACGCGCTTCGGAAGCTGGTACAACGCCTGGTGCGTCTCGCGGAGCCCGGAAATCAGGGCCGTTTCGACGGTCATGTGATGCCCCCGGTGGGCATAACCTACATCCATTACCATTCATGACAGTCTGAACGAGGTCACCCCTGTGCCTACTGGCAAGGTCAAGTGGTACGACGCTGACAAGGGCTTCGGATTCCTCACCCGCGACGACGGCGGAGAGGTGTTCGTACATTCATCAGCGCTTCCCAAAGGCACGGAAGCGCTCAAGCCGGGTCAGAAGGTCGAGTTCGGCGTGGCCGAGGGCCGCCGTGGCCAGCAGGCGCTTTCGGTTCGCGTACTGGAGCAGCCGCCGACGCTCGCCAAGACCGTGAAGCCGAAAGGTAAGCGCAAGAAGCCGGACGAACTCGTCGTCATCGTCGAGGACCTGATCAAACTGCTCGATGACGTCTCTAATTCGTACCAAAGGGGCAAGCACCCCGACGCCGCGCACGCCAAGAAGATCGCGACGGTGCTGCGGGCCGTCGCCGACGACATCGACGCCTGAGCGCAGGCGTCCGCGCTCCTCTCCCCGCCCCATCCGTCAAGGTCACGATGGGGCCTCACCGACATGCCCGCCCACAGGCGCGTGTCATTGATGGGGATTGGTCAACGGCTTGGTCGTCCCAGGCTTGGCGCCGGGCGCCTGTCCCTCCCGCCTTGCCTGCCCGTTGTGCGCTTCTCGCCCGTTGTGCGTCCAGGGTCCGCCGTGGGCGGCCCCGTCTTCCCGGGCCTCCGGTCCGCCGTGGGTTGCTCCGGCCCCCCGGGCCTCCGGTCCGCCGTGGGTGGCCCCGGCTTCCCGAGGTTCCGGCCCGCCGTGACGCTGGTCCCGTTCGGGTGAGTCGGGCCCGTGCTCGGCGAGGACGCGCTCGGTGTGGGCGCGCAGCCGCCGGCGCCGCGTGAGGACCAGCCAGAGCAGCGCGGCGGCCAGCGCGGCCGTCACCACCGCCAGGCCCACGGGACCGGCCGAGGGGCCCGAGAGCAGCGACAACATCAGCCCGGCCAGGCCGCCGCCCACCCAGGCGATCTGCAGCAGCGCCTCCACGACGCCGAAGGTGGAGGACCGGACCTCCTCGCCGATCTCCCGTTGGACGGTCGCGTCCAGCGCCAGCTTGCCGATCTCCTGGGCGAGACCCGCGATCAGCGCCACCCCGACGGCCGTCCACAACGAGAAGAAGAACGCCGCCGCCCCCACCGCGACCGTGGAGAACGCCAGCGCGATCAGCGCGATGAGCTGCGGGGAGCGACCGCGCGTCCAGGACGCGACCGCCGCGCCGAGCAGGCCGCCCGCACCGGCGCCGCCCGCGAGAATCGCGATCATGACCTGCTCGGGCAGGCCGGTCCCCCGCAGGTTCCCATCCTGCACGAGGAAGAGCAGGAAGAAGATCAGGAAGCCGGACAGGACGCGGATGGCGGCGTTGGCCTGCATCGCCTCGGACACCACCGGCCCCACATTGAGCAGCGTGCGCCAGCGCGCCCGCCCCCTGCCACGCCCGGCCCTGCTCCCGCCCTGGTCGCCGCCCCTGAGCCTGGCCCGGTCGCCCTCACCGCCCGGCGGCCCACCGGCCTGACCGTCCGGGTGGCCGGCGGCGCGGCCGTCCGGGGGCTCGCTCGCGGCGCCGTCCGCGATCTCCTCGGCGGCCTCGTCGTCCGGCCCGAGATCGGGGGCGTCGACATGGCGGGGCAGCCGTACGGCGGCCACCCCCGCCACCAGGAAGATCACCATGGTGACGCGCAGCAGCCAGGCGGCGCCCGGCCACGCGGTCAGGCCGACCGCCACCGGCGCCGCGAGCGCGGCGCTCACCAGCGAGAACAGCGCCACCCGCGCGTTCGCCGTGACCAGCGTGATGTCGGCGGGCAGCACGCTCGGCATGATGGCGGCCCGCGAGACGTTGTAGGCCTTCGACAGCACCAGGACGGCCAGTGCGGCGGGGAACAGCGTCAGCCCGTCGGCCGGGCCGATCGCCGCCGCCATGGCCCAGCAGAGCAGCCCCCGCGCGAACAGCGTGCCCGCCATGACGTACCGGCGCCCCGACCGGAACCGGTCGAGGACCGGCCCGACGAACGGCGCCACCACGGCGAACGGCACCATCGTGATCAGCAGGTACAGCGCGACCTGGCCGCGCGCCTGGTCCACGGGCAGGCCGAACAGCAGCGTGCCGGCCAGGCCGACGGTGATGAGCGCGTCCCCGGCGCTGTGGGCCGCCGTCAGCTCGATCAGGCGGCCCAGCCCGGTGCGGCCGGCGCCCTGGGCGTGGGTCAGCTTGCGCGTCGCCCGCCCCACCCCACGGCCGGCGCGCGCCGTCCCCCGGGCGAGGGACCGTCCCGCGCCCGCGGTGTTACGGGCGGCCGAGCGACCGGCGCGGACGGCGCCGCGGCCCGCGTCCGCCACGGCGCGCCCCGCGCGCCCCAGCGATGCCCGCCCACGATGCCAGGACGCCGCCATCACACGCCTACGGGGGAAGCGCCGCTGCTGGCACCGGTGGCCGGACGTCGCACGCGTTTCCCCTTTCCTGCTCGCTCGTCGCCGCCGGGGATCTCCGCCGCCCGGCCCGTCCGCGTTCTTGTCTACTCAGGTGCCCGTGGCCCGGGCCGGCGAGTCGGCGCGGGCGGTTCCTTGGCGGTGGATCTTCCGGTTGATGGCGTGCCGCTTCGGTTTCCAGTCTTACCCGACCCATACGCGTGATGTCCGCTCGCCGCATGGGTGAGAATTGACATGTGAACCGCACTCGTTCCCGCACCTTCACCGCCGACCAGGCTTGCGCCGCAGCCGTGGAGCCGGCGCGGGCCGCCGCCGAGGAGATCGCCCGCCCCGGCGAGGTGGGCGAGCATCTCGGTTTCCAGGCCGAGGGTGAGCGCGTCGTCACGCACTACTTCGCCTGTCTCGACCGCGCTTACCGCGGCTGGCGCTGGGCCATCACCGTGACCCGTGCCTCCCGCGCGCGTAACGTGACCATCAGCGAGACCGTGCTGCTGCCGGGCGCGGGCGCGCTGCTCCCGCCGGCCTGGGTGCCGTGGAGCGAGCGACTGCTCCCCGGCGACCTCGGCGTCGGCGACCTGCTGCCCACCTCCGACGACGACGACCGCCTCGCGCCCGGGTTCACCGAGACCGACGACGACGCCGACCGCCAGATGATCTTCGAGTACGGCCTCGGCCGGGCTCGGGTCCTGTCGGCGATCGGGCGTGACCGCGCCGTGCACCGCTGGCACGCCGGCGACTCCGGCCCGCACACCCCGCTCGCCCATGCCGCGCCCGCGCAGTGCTCCACCTGCGGCTTCTACTGGCCGCTCGCCGGCGCGCTGCGCCTGGGCTTCGGCGTCTGCGCCAACGAGTACGCGCCCGACGACGGCAAGGTCGTCGCCGCCGACCACGGGTGCGGCGCGCACTCCGAGGCCGCCGTGATCGCGCCGGCCTCCGTCGAGCAGCCGACGCCCATCCTGGACGATCTCGGCTACGACCTGATGCCCGAGGAGAGCGTCCCCGCCGCGGGGTCGGTCGAGGACGAAGGCGCCGAGCCGCTCGGCCATTCCTGACCGCCGGCCGCGTCCCGGTGAAGGCGGCCGGTCTCCGGGCACGCCGTCCGGCCCCCTCACCGGCCGGCCGCGGGGCTACCGGCATCCCTCAAGGTCGTGGCCCGGGGACGCCAGTCCTCAGGGCCATAGGCCCGGAGGTCCCGTCCCAGAGGGTCGTAGGTCCGGGGGTGTCGTTCCTCAGGGTCGTAGATCCGGGGATGCCGTTCCCCGCGTCACGGGCTTCGGGGGGACGTTGCACAGGGCCGTGGTCTTGGGGCGTCGTCCCCGGGGTCGCAGGCCGCGAACCATCCGATCGCCGGCACGGGGGCGGCCGGCCCGTCTCCTCCACCTTTGGACATGACTGGTGACTGACATCTTTGGCACCGAACGCATGCGCGACACCGTTCTCGCCGCGTGGACGGCCTCGCCCGCGCGCTTCCGCGAGGACGCCAACGCCGAGGAGGACTTCGCCCTCGGCGGCTACCGCGACCGGCTGATCGTCGAACTGGCGCAGAACGCCGCCGACGCCGCCGCGCGAGCGGGCGTCCCCGGGCGGCTGCGGCTGACCCTGCGCGACGGCGTGCTGAGCGCCGCCAACACCGGAGCCCCGCTGGACGAGTCCGGCGTCGAAGGACTCGCCACGCTCCGGGTGTCCGCCAAGCGCGACGAGACCGGCTCCATCGGCCGGTTCGGCGTCGGCTTCGCGGCCGTCGTGTCGGTCTGCGACGAGCCGGTGATCGCCTCCCGGGCGACCGGCGCGGTCCGCTGGTCGCGGTCCGAGACCGCCGCGCTCGTCGCCGCCGAACCCGCCCTGGCCACCGAGCTGGGCGTCCGCGGCGGGCACGTGCCGCTGCTGCGCCTGCCGTTCTCGGCCGGGCCGGTGCCCGTGCCGGACGGCTTCGACACCGTCGTGCGCCTGCCCCTGCGCGACCCGTCCGTCGAACCGGCCGTGCGCCAGATGCTCGACGAGACCGGCCCGGCGCTGATGCTCGCCATGCCCGCCCTCACGGTGATCGAGATCGAGGCCGGCGGCGAGACGCGCACGGTCACCGCCGACGGCTGGCAGGTGGTCGAGGAGTCCGGCCGCTTCACCCCCGAGCAGGTCGCCGAGCTGTTCGCCGGACGTCCCACCGAAGAACGCGCCCGCCCCACCTGGCTGGTCCGCTGGGCCGTCCCGGCCGCCCACGGCGACCTGCCCAAGGACGTCGCCCCGGTGGTGCACGCCCCGACGCCCAGCGACGAGCCCCTGGACCTGCCCGCGCTGCTCATCGCCACCTTCCCGCTGGCCACCGACCGGCGGCACGTCGCCGCGGGACCGCTCACCGACTTCCTGGTCGAGCGGGCCGCCGAGACCTACCTGCGGCTGCTCGCCACGCTGCCGCGCACCCCCCGCCTGCTCGACCTCGTTCCCGGCCTGATGGGCAAGGCCGAGCTGGACGCGGCGATCCGGCGGGCCATCCTGCGCCGCCTGCCCGACGCCCCACTGCTCCCGGCGCTCTCCCCGCCCGCCGACCAGGGCGACGCCGGGGACGCCGGGACGCGGTCACCGGCCGCGCAGGCCGCGCCCGCCGACGGCGAGGCGCCGTACGTCGTGTCCGGCCGGCAGGCGTCGGTCGTGGCCGGTCCCGCCGAGTTCCTCGACAAGATCGCGTACGTGGTGCCCGGCCTGCTGCCGGCCGGGTGGGCGTCGCGGCACCCGGCGCTGAACGCCTTGGGCGTCCGGCGCCTGGAGCTGTCCGACGTGATCGACCTGCTGTCCGGCGACGCCGTGGGGGACACCACCCCGGGCTGGTGGCGGTCGCTGTACGACGTGGTGCCCGCCGACGACCGCGAGGCCCTCGGCGCCGTACCCGTCCCGCTCGCCGACGGCCGCCTCGTGCGCGGCCCACGCGGCACGCTGCTGCTCAGCGAGGGGTCCTCCCTGGACCCCGCGCTCCTCGGCCCGCTCGGGCTGCGCGTCGTCCACCCCGAGGCCGCCCACCCACTGCTGCTGCGGCTCGGCGCCGCCGAGGCGACCCCGAGGAGCGTGCTGGAGGACCCGCTGACCCGCGCCACCGTCTCGGAGTCGCTCGACAGCGCCGACCCCGAGCCCGTGGCGCAGGCCGTGCTCGCGCTGGTCGACGCCGCCGGGCTGTCGGCCGGCGAGGCCCCGTGGCTTTCGGCGCTGGCCCTGCGCGGAGCCGACGGCGAGCTGTACCCCGCGGGAGAGCTGCTGCTCGGCGAGGGGTCGCTGGCCAAGCTGATCGACCAGGACGTCCCGTTCGGCGTCGCCGCCCCCGACCTGGTCGAGCGCTACGGCTCGCGCGTGCTGTCGGCCGCCGGCGTGCTGGACGGCTTCGCCGTGGTCAACGACTCCGACGTGCTGCTCGACCCCGACGAGTGCGACCACGACCTCGACGCCGAGGACGAATGGCTGGAGGCCGTGCTCGACCTGCTGCCCGGAGCCGACGTGCCGCCGGTCGCGCGCGAGTTCGCCGCGATCCGCGACCTGGAGTACGTCGCCGACTGGCCCTCGGCGCTGGCGCTGCTGTCGCGTCCGCCGCTGCGCGCCGCGCTCCAGCCGCTGCGCGCGCTGGTCGCCGGTGAGGTCGTCGAGGTGCCCTCCTACACCGCCTGGTGGCTGTCACGTCACCCCGTGCTCGACGGCGGACGGCCCACCTCGCTGCGCCTGCCCTCCGGCGACCCGCTGCTGTACGGCCTGTACGGCGACGCTCCCCAGGGGATGGACGAAACGGCGCTCGCACTCATCGGCGTGCGCACGACGCTGGCCGAGCTGCTGGCCTCCCACGGCGGTCCTGACGAACTGCTCGACCTGCTGGCCGACCCGTCGCTGGAGGTCGACCGGGCCCAGCTCCGGTCGCTGTGGATGGCCCTCGCGGCCGTGGAGCCCGCCAGGGTGGCGCCGCCCACCGCCGTGCGGGCCGTGCTGAACGGCGAGATCGTCGTCGCCGACGCCGAGGACGGGCATCCGGTCGGCGGCAACGGCGGCCCGGTTCCCGAAGGGCTGACCGCCACGGGCGGGCCGGTCGTCGTCGAGGCGCCCGACCTGCTGCCGCTGGTGGCCTCCCGCCCGCTCGTGCTGGCCCCGTTCGACCTGGCAGAAGCGCTGTCGGAGCTTCTCGACCTGCCGGTGATCGGCGAGGAGGTCGCCGCGGAGATCACCTCGTCCGGGCTCCAACGGCCGGTGCCCGCGCAGGTGCGCTCGCTGCTGCCCTCGTCGCCGTCGAGCTACGTCGAGCACGCCGAGCTGACCGTGGACGGCGTGCCGGTGCCGTGGCGGTTCCACGAGGGCGTCGTCCACGCGAGCGGAGTCGAGGGCCTCGCCCGCGGCCTGGCCTGGGCGAGCGGGCAGTGGGGGGACCGGCTCGCGGTCGCCGCCCTGCTGCGCGACCCGCAGGCCGTGCCGCTTCTCCTCGCCGAGGCCGACCTCGACGGCTGAGCCCCGCCGTACGGCCCCACCCCTGGGCCGCGCCCTCTGACTCTCCAGACTGGGCGCGGCCGGTCGACCTTCGGCCTCGGGTTCCGGCCTCGGGCTTTCGGCCTGGCGTGAGGCTTTCCTCCGCCCAGGGGCTTCCCTCCCGGCCTCTCAGGACGGGCGCGGCCAGGGCGTCCGGTCCAGTGCCAGGCCAGGCCAGGCCGGTCCGTCCGGCTTCCGGTCCTCCGGTTTCCGGCCGGGCTTTCAGGACGGGGTGCGGCCGGGGACGGAGGCGTCGTCGCGGGCGCCGTCCGGGGCCGTCTCGGCGCGTGCGGCGCGCCGGTCGCGACGGCGGACGAACCAGTACCCGAAGATGCCCAGGCCCACCCCGGCCACGCACGTCCAGATCCACCACTGGTGGTCGGGGGACGGGCGGAGGATGAGCAGCACGACCAGCGCGACCACCCACAGGCCCGTGCCCGCGATGATCGTCGCGGCGTCCTTGGTCTCCAGCGGAGTGGGATCCGGGGGGCGCGGCTCGTTCACGCGTTCCAGCCTAGGCGAGACACGGTTCCACCAGGCTCGGCGGGTCGGATAACCTCCTTCCGAATCCGAACTGCACACAAGTTGGTCTCATTCGGACCACGAGCGCCTCAGGGGTCTTTCCGACTGTGATACCGCCTGTCAATCTGCCCGCGTGAGCGAGATAACCGCACCTGTGACCCGGCCGGCCGGACTGCTCGGCTGGCTCGACCGCTATTTCCTGATCTCCGAACGGCGTTCGACGCTCGACCGTGAAATCCGTGGCGGCCTGGCCACGTTCTTCACGATGGCGTACATCGTCGTGCTGAACCCGTTGATCCTCGGCGGGGCCAAGGACGCCGACGGCCAGTTCCTGGGCGACGGCACCGGCTCGGCGAACATCGCGGCGATCGCCGCGGCCACCGCCCTGACGGCCGGTGTGCTGACCATCCTGATGGGCTTCGTCGGCAAGGTGCCGTTCGCGCTGGCCGCGGGCCTGGGCCTGAACGCCTTCGTGGCCTTCGGCATCGCCTCCCAGATGTCGTGGGAGGACGCGATGGGCCTGATCGTCCTGGAGGGCATCGTCATCACGATCCTCGTGCTGACGGGCTTTCGCACGGCGGTCTTCCACGCCATTCCAAGCCAGTTGAAGACCGCGATCAGCGTGGGCATCGGCCTGTTCATCGCCCTGATCGGCTTCGTGGACTCCGGTTTCGTCCGCAAGGCGGCCGGCACGCCGCTGGAGCTCGGCATCGGCGGCGCGCTGACCAGTTGGCCCATCTTCGTCTTCGTGATCGGCCTGCTGATCACTGCGCTGCTGGTGGCCCGCAAGGTCAAGGGCGCGATCCTGATCGGCATCATCGGCACCACCGTGATCGCCATCATCGTCGAGGCGATCGCCAAGGTCGGCCCCTCCATGGGCGGCAAGAACCCCACGGGCTGGAGCCTGGTCGTCCCGGCGATGCCCGATCAGATCATCGGCGTGCCCGACACCAGCCTGATCGGCCAGTTCAGCCTGTTCGGGTCGTTCGGCAAGATCAGCGCCGTGCTTGCCGTGCTGTTCGTGTTCACGCTGCTCATCACCGACTTCTTCGACACGATGGGCACGGTGGTGGGCGTCGGCGCCCAGGCGGGCCTGGTCTCCGAGGAGGGGACGCTGCCGCGCACCCGGGAGATTTTGCTGGTCGACTCGATCGCGGCCGCGGCGGGCGGCGCGGCGTCGACCTCCTCCAACACCACCTACATCGAGTCGGCGGCCGGCGTCGGCGAGGGCGCCCGCACGGGCCTGGCCAGCGTCGTGACCGGCGCCCTGTTCCTGCTCGCCGCCTTCCTGTCGCCGCTGGTCAAGATCGTCCCCTACGAGGCGGCCGCCCCGGCCCTCGTCGTCGTCGGTTTCCTGATGATGACCGCCATCAGGGCCATCGACTTCAACGACTACGAGATCGCCATCCCGGCCTTCCTCACCATCGTCCTGATGCCCTTCACCTACTCCATCTCCAACGGAATCGGCGCCGGCTTCATCACCTACGTCCTCATCAAGCTGGTCAAGGGCAAGTCCCGCGAGGTCCACCCCCTCCTCTGGCTGGTGGCCGCCCTCTTCGTCATCTACTTCGCCATCGGCCCCGTCAAGATCCTGCTGGGGCTCGCCTGACGATGCCCATGAGGCCGTCGCGATGACCCGAACGGTCACCCGCGACGGCTTCACGTCGTTTCACTGGTCCTGCGAGAGCTGTCCCGGTTCGTACCTGGTTGGGGAGGAACGGGGAGGTCTGGGCTGCGCTTCCAGATGCGCAGGGAGCAGGAGAAGAGCGACCGAATCCGGGAAGAGGTCCACCGTTGGTCCAACCCGATCCTCGGATCTGTACGCGACCTCCGGGGCAGGCTTGACAACATCCTCCGTGGTGGGGGCCATGTCGCGCTCGCCCCTGAGTATCAGCCGCCACCTAACCGGTCGATCGGCCACGACTACTTCTGCAGTGGGTGTTTCGAGTCGGCCATCGTACCGGTGCTCTTGCGTTGGTGATCGAGAGGCTCCATGCTGCGGACTTCGCTGGTCGCGGTAGGGAGCGGTAGGGAGTGACGGTGTGAAGAGGCGAAGTATGGCCTCCCTGCTGATCGTCGCATTGACGGCTGTGCCGACGCTCAGCACCGCAGCCCCACTGGATTGCCGAGTGCAGCCGTACAAAGAGCCGGATTACCGTGTGGCCCAGAAGCGGTTCATACAGGAGATGCAGAAAAAGGGAGTCCTGCCCAGTCCGATGCCTTCCGGGATGGTGTCGGGTAGCTACATATACATGCCTGATGGCGGGAAGGTGGGGTTCGTGGCGCCCATGGGTGTCGAGGTCCTCCCGCCGCCAGGCTGAACTGCCTCGGCTCCTGTTCCGAGAGCGGGAGGCGCGGCAGGCTCAGTGTTCTCCGAATACCGCTCGGCCGAGGGGTGGGACGGCTCCGCAGGCGCGGAAGAACCACCGGGTCGCCGACCGCTTGAGAGGGCTGCGGATGATCGCGGCGTTGGTGTTCCGGACGACGTCGCGGACGGTGCGGAACCCGTGGCGCAGCATGTCCGCCTCGTAGGCGTGCAACGCCTGTGGCAACGGCTCCTCGCCGCGGTCGGCCGCGGTGAGCGCGGCGCAGAGTCGGTGCGCGTCGCGCAGCGCCGTGTTGCCGCCGAGTCCGCCGACCGGGGGCATGTGGTGGACGGCGTCCCCGAGTCCGGTGACGTTGCCCGTCTTCCACGGCCGGAGTGGTTCGGCGGCGGTGAACTCGGTCCGGTAGAGGGTGTCCGGTGTTGATTCGGTGAGTAACCGGCGCAGGTCGGGATGCCACCTGGCGGTCCGTTGGGCCAGCATCTGCCGCACCGCGGCCGGGTCGGCCTGGGCTTTGGAGGTGAAGTCGCCCGGAAGGGAGTCACGGTGCGCGATGAACGCCCACAACACGTAGTCGTCGTCATGCGAGTTCGCCAGCAGTTGCTCCGGCTCCAGTTCGAGGGCCCGCAACCGGTCGCCGAGCCTGGCGGTGATCGCCGCCGGGTCTTCGCGCCTGCGGAAGATCGCGGTGAACAGGAAGTCCTGCTGTGGCCAGAAGACGTTCATGCCGGCGAGCAACCGCTCCGGCAGCCATCGTCGGTTCTCCTCGGTGAGGAAGAGTTTGCCGGCGACGGCCGTCGCCGGAAGTGTGGTCCGGCCCGCCGAGGGATGGAGTTGCGCCCACACCCGGGAGTTGGCGCCATCGGCCGCTACGAGCACGTCGGCGGTCGCGGTGGTGCCGTCGGCGAACTCCGCCGTGACCGTCCCGTCGTCCACCCGGGTGAAACCGGTGAACTCCTTGCCGAAGCGGACGACGTCCCCCAGGCCGGCCAGCAGCAGCTTGCGCAGTGTGACGCGGCTGACCGCGTGCCGGCCGGTCGTGGGGTCCAGCGGGTCCGGGACCCGGCCGTCCTGGCCGATGCGGACGAGCGGTCGCATCCGCTCGTCGAGGAAGCTGATCCCAGGTCCAGGGTCGCCCGCGCTGGCCACCAGCACCTCCCATAGCGCGGGCGGTAGGCAGGCGTGCAGGGCGAGACTCCCGGCCGGCTCGATGTTGAGCCGGAAGCCCTGGAGCCGGGAGTCGGGAGTGAGATCCCGTTCGTACACGGTGACGTTCACGCCGGCCTGCCTCAGGCCATGCGCTAAGCAGAGCCCGCCGACGCCGCCGCCGATGACGGCGACGTGTAAACGCCTAGGTGACATTGGTTTCCGCTTTCTGGTAGAGGGCGCCTCTTCGCGGTGCCCGTGCTGTCAGGCCGGCTCGGCCGTGTCCGCGAGTTCCGCGAGCAGGCGGTCGTGCCAGGTCAGCTCCGTCTCCAGCCGCATCAGGGTGTAATCGAAGGCGATGGCCTCCAGCCTGGTCAGGTATGGCTGGGCTTCGACGCGCAAGGTGCGCCAGAAGTGGAGTTGCGTGGCGTAGGCATCGCGGCGCTGCTGGATGGCCGTGTGCAGTTCGTCGGGGCCGATCGCGCCGCCGTGGAGGAGCACCACCTGGATCGGATCCGGCCGGAGCCTGGTGTCGGCGAGGATGGATCTGATCAACGAGACCAACTCGGTGCGGCCCTTGTCGGTGATGCCGTACACGGTCCGGGCAGGGAGATTGCCTTCCTGTTCGGTGCGGACCACCTCGACGCTGCCTTCGTCCGCCATCCGGCGCAGCGCGCCGTACAACGATCCGGGCTTGATGTCCGCCCACAGCTCCACCCGGTCCATCTGCGCGGCGGCCCGGATCTTGTGCCCGTGCATGGGGCCGCCGTCGGCCAGGGCGCCGAGAATGAAAAGGCGTGTTGCTCGCATATGAGTACTCAAACACGAGCACTCCCTCAAGGTCAAGAGAGAGTACTCAAATGTGAGTGATCGGAGTGACTGTGAGGCAAGGGCTGCCTACGCTGAGTCGCATGCGAGAACTCGCGACGCGGAAGAACCTGTCCAGCGGGCGGACTAAAGTCATGCCATGCCGCCGCTCGAATCGAAATGGGAGACTCAGGCATTGGTCCGGGCCGCCCAGCTGGGCGAACGGGCAAGCTTCGCCGAGTTGTTCGAGCAGCACTATGCCGGGATGCTGGCGGTCGCCTATCGGATACTCGGCTACGGGCCCGACGCCGAGGACGCCTGCCAGGACGCGGCGATCACGGCGTTCGGCCGGATCGGTGAACTGCGCGACCTCGCCGCGGTGCGACCCTGGCTGCACGCGATCGTCCGCAACAACTGCCGCACGATGCTGAGTACGCGAAGGCCCATCCCGGTCGGTGTGGCCGGAGTTGATCTTCTCGCCCCAGAGCTGGACGACCCGGCCGCCTACGTCGAGCGCAGTGCCCAGCGCGACTGGATCTGGCACGGCCTCCAGCAGCTCTCGCCGGCCGCGCGGACCGTCGCGCTGCTGCGCTACTTCACGGTTCAGAACTCCTACGAGCAGATCGCGATGTTGTGCGGGATCCCGGTCGGCACCGTGCGCAGCCGGTTGAGCGAAGCGCGGCGGCAGCTCGCCGTCGTCCTGCCCCGGGTGCGGGACGAGCGGCACGACGGCGCCGCGACCCTGGTCGCCGAACGCCGCGATGAGGCGACGACGATCCTGTCCGCGATCGTGAACGGCGTGCCGCTGGGTCAGGTGAGTGGACGCTGGGCCGACGATGTGACCATCTGGTGGCCCAGCGGCGCGCGGCTGACCGGGCTGGCGTCGCTGTTCGCCGTGATGCGACGCGACTATGACGCGGGCGTCCTCGCCCGGCTGACCGGGCTGGTCGCCGGGCGTGGCATCACGGTGTGGGAGAACGTCTTCGTCAACCCGCCGGAAGACCCCGACCACTGCCCGCCCGGCGGTACCTTCCTGCTGCGGGAGAACAAGGGGCTGGTGAGCGAGGTACGCCTGCTCCACGCGCCGCGTCCGGCCTGTCCGGAAATCGGTGGTCCGCCGGATCGAACTTTCGCCCGCCGGCCCAAGTCCTGAGGGTATGACGACACTTTCCATCCATGATCTGGAACCGCAGCTCGCCGCCAACCGGCGGTTCTGGTGCGGCTGGGCCGGTGACCGGCCCGACACCGATCTGACCCTCTACCGCACCGACGTCGATCACGTGCTCTTCAATGGAGTGCTGCGAGTATGCGACCAACCGCTCGACCAGGCGGTCGAGAAGGCGAAGAAGCACCTGGCCGGCACCCGGTGGAGTTGGTGGGTGAGCGCGGACAGCGACGAGGGCACCGCCGACGGCCTGGCCGCTCGCGGCGGCGAGCTGATCAGCGACATGCCGGTCATGGCGATCGACGTGACGACCGTTCGCGACGCCCGGATGCCGGAGGGGCTGACCATCCGGCCCGCGGCCGGCGACTCCGAGGTGCACGATTACGTGTACGCCTACGCCGGCCCCCTCGGCCTCGAGGGTGACCTCGACCTGGTGGTCGACCGGGAACTGAGGTTCAGCTACCCGAACATCATCCGCCTCGCCGGCATCGTCGACGGTGAGACCGTCGGCACCTGCACCGTCTCGCTCGGAACCGGCGACGTGGGCGCCCTGTACTGCATCGCCACCGACCCGGCGCACCGCCGGCGTGGGATCGCCACCGCACTGACCCGAGAGGCGCTGCGGATCATCCGCGAGTCCGGCCGGCGCGTCGCGACTCTCCAGGCGAGCAGCGAAGGGGAACCGGTGTACCGGAACATCGGCTTCGAGACGGTGTCGCGCTACCGCCTCTTCACCTTCCCCGAGTGAGCACCGCCAACGCGACTTCCACCAGCGGTTCGGCGCCAACGGCGTACCGTCGACGCCGAACCTCCTGTTCGTGCCGGTCGCCCCCGCGTCCGCGGAGGCTGTCACGGCGGCTACTCGGCGTAGGGCTGGTCCTTTCCCTGGGCGCTGTATCCGAGGCTCCAGATGTAGCCGTCCGGGTCGGCGAAGGTGCCGCCGTAGCCGCCCCACGGCAGAGCGCCGGCGGGCTTGAGGATCGTGGCGCCGGCCTTCTCGGCCTCGGCGAGGATCTCGTCGACCCGTGCCTCACTGCGGACGACGTAGGTGAGGACGAGCCCGCTGAAGCCGCTGCCTTCCGGGTTCGTTCCCACCTGACCGGCCAGGCCCTCGCGGCCGTAGAAGCCGACGGGCGAGGCTCCGTCCGACTCGAAGAACACCGAGATGCCGTAGTCGTTCTGGATCTTCCAGCCGAGCCCTTCGGTGTAGAAGCGCTTGGCCCGGTCCATGTCGCGGACAGCAAGAAGAATCGAGCTGACGTGTGCTTTCATGCCTTGTCTCCTTGATGCATAAGGGATCGTGCACATGCAGCTCAGGCTACGAAGGACCCCTGATCCGGCGCTTCTCCATTCCTGACCGGTTCGGTCATCCCGCAGGGCTGTGGCGTCATCGCGGTGGCTTGTTGAGATGATTCGATCGTGGATGTGAGGACGCGGGCGGACGGGGTGCCGGCCGGGGGAGTGGTGGCCGGCCGCGAGTCGGGTCGGTCCACGGGATGGGCCTTGCGGCCTGCGGAGCCGGGGGATGTGGAGGTGATCGCAGAGCTGCGGGCCATGGTGATGCGCGCTGATCTGGAGCGGTTGGGCCGGTTCGACGAGCACCGAGTGAGGCAGCGGCTGCGGGATGCCTTCGCCCCGCAGTACACCTCGGTCATCTCGGCCGATGGCGTTCTCGCGGGGTGTGTCACATTGCGACCGGCCGAGGACGGGCGGTGGCTGGAGCACTTCTATCTGGCGCCGCACCTCCAGGGCAGGGGGCTCGGTTCGGCCGTCCTGCGCGGCCTGTTGAGCCGCACTGACGCCGACGGCGTGCCCGTCCGGCTGCAGGTTCTGCAGGGCAGCGCCGCCCGGCGGCTGTACGAGCGCCACGGGTTCACCGTGGAGACGCAGGACCCGATCGACGTCTACATGGTTCGGCGACCGGAAGCGGACGCCTTCCAGTTCGCTGAGATGCAGACTTAGCTCGTTCGAAATGGCCGGTCAGCAGGCTTCCGCATGGTCGGCGTCGCATCGTCCCTACTTCTCGGCATCCGCCGGTACGGGCGGCCGGTCCCCGATTGCGGTTCTCGGTTTTCCGGCGGCCGGCACCGGTCGGGTCACTTCGGCATGACAAGCGGTTCTTCTCTTCCGAAGAGGGTGGGCAGGCCCACCAGCAGTACGTCGCCCCGCCGGCGTGCGGTTGATACCAGGTCAGCCTGAAAGCCCTCCATGGAGAAGATCGCCAGCCGGGTGCCGGTGACGTCATGTCCTTGACCGCCAAGGATTTCCTTCATCCGGTCGAGTCGTTCCAGGTCTGCGGGGCCTCGCCGTACGAGAGTCGCTTTCGCTTCCCCGATGAGCCCCACGGTGGCACGTCCGGACGATCGCTTCACACTGATCACGTCGATCTCATGTTTGGCCCGTCCGCCTTGATCGTTGACGACCGTTGAGGCGACTACGCTTGTTCCTCCTCGGAGCGAGGGGTCGGCACGACGAAGCCACTCACGTGAGCACTCTTCGAAGTGAGGGCCCAGAATGCGGGAGACGAACGTGGGCTGGGATTCACGCCATGCCCGGAGAGAATCACCTGTCTCGATGAGATCCCGTCTCGGTACGGTGATCAAGTTGTGGAAGCGGATGATGGGATCGGCGATGGTGATCAAGGGACGCCGTTCCCAGAGCGGGTCTGTCGAATATTCGAGGTAGCCGGAGCTTCTCAACATCTCAAGAGGGCGGCTTAGTGATGTGCGATCACGTTCCAGCAGGCCGCCGATCTTCGCGGGACTGGTGGCTCCGGTCGCGACCGCATTGATGATGGCGTAATGGAGGGCACTGCCAGTGAACTGCGGGTCCTCCCTCAGCAGGTATTCGGCCTCACTGCGTGAGTAGAGCGCTTGGCCGGGGTTGAGAATCGTGGCCGAGACCCACCTGTCGAACTCCTGGACGCTCTGGGGAGGCAATGACGAGGTGAGGGCGCGATATCCGGGGGATCCTCCCAGCGTGGCGTGCAGTCGGAGCGCGGTTCCGGGATCGTCGATTCCCCAGTGTCGTGCGGTCGTAACCAGATCGAAGGGGTGGAGACGCATGTCCACTGCGGCTCGACCGCGCAGTGCCTTCGTACCCGAGAGCAGGGTGGTCATCACCGACATGGCGGATCCACAGAGGATCACACGCCCGCCATCGTGGCCGTGGCCGGTCTGCGAACGGTCGTAGAGCAATTGGAGTAGACCGGGCAGCTCCGGAGAATGTCTCATCCAATAGGGCAGCTCATCAATGATCAGCAATCCGGACGCTCCGCGCCGTTGCCTGGTCAGGCTGATGGCCGAATCGAGAAGGGGTTCCCAGCCGACATCGTCGCGGAAAAGATCAGAGCCGACTCCCGCATATCGAGCTATATCGGCGGCGAACCTTCTTCGCGCGGCCACAGGACCTTCTTCGGTGACCGCGGAGACGTAGAGTCCGTCTGCCGAGTCGGCCAGGGCGCGGAGGAGGTAGCTCTTGCCGACGCGCCGCCGCCCAGAGAGTACGCCCAGTCGTAGGTGCGGATCGGGATGGAGGAGGAACTCGGAGAGCAACGCCCATTCCGAGTCTCGGGCGAGCAAGTGGGACGGCTTGGACATCAAGGCCCCCTAAGTTGTATGTCTCGAAGCATACAAGTTAGGTGGTCTGACGGTGGCCCAAGGTCTCGCTCTGCTCGGACTGAGTTTCTCAAGGCCTGTGGGAGCCACGGGGGCCGGGGGCTGGAGGCACGGGTTGGAGGTGGGGGCGTTTGGCGGTGCGGCCGTCGCCCGAGGAGCGGCCGCGCAGGCGGCGGACCAGCCACGGGCCGAGGAAGCCGGCGGCCCAGGTCAGTTCGGTGTGGGCGCGGCGCCAGGCCGGCGGGGGCGGCAACGGGGGGAGCGGGGCGGTCCAGGAGGAGTCGCTGCCGGGCAGGGCCAGCGCCTCGGCGACCGCCGCCGCGATGAGCGCGTGCCCCCGCGGGCCGGCGTGCAGACGGTCGGGGCTCCACAGCCGGGGGTCGGTGGTCACCGGGTGGGGGAAGGTGTCCACCACCAGGGCGCCGTGGCGGCGGGCCGCGTCGCGGACGCGCTGGTTGAAGTCCACGACCCGGGGGCGCAGGTGCCGGGTCAGCGGGGAGATCGCGGCGACGTCGGGGAAGGTGAAGGTGACCACGCGGGCGCCGGAGGCGGTGAAGGCGGCCAGCATCGCCTCCACGTCGGCGGCGACGGCGGAGGCGTCGCACCCCGGCCGCACCAGGTCGTTCATCCCGGCCATGACGGTCACCAGGTCGGGTTCCAGCGCGAGGGCGGCGCCGGTCTGCTCGGCGCGGATCCGCGCGGCGAGCCGGCCGCGGACCGCCAGGTTGGCGTAGCGGAACTCCGGCTCCTGCGCGGCCAGCAGTTCGGCCAGCCGGTCGGCCCAGCCGCGGTAGCCGGTCCGCTCGTCGCCGTCGTTGAGGCCCTCGGTCTGGCTGTCGCCGACCGCGACGTATCTCAGGTACCTCATCAGTCCACTTTCATCGTCGGAAACGGAACGCCGGTGGGATGCCGGGGAAAGGCGGGTCAGGTGGCGGGGGCCGAGCGCCGCTCCAGCACGGCCATGGCCCACCGGCACCACTGCGCGTTCTCGCGCTCGAAGGCGAGGCCGCGCGTCAGGGTTAGATAGGGGCCGATGCGCTCGGCGTGAGCGAGGAACTCCTCCTCCTCGCGGCCGTCGAGCAGCCGGGTGCGGAGCCGTTCGAATCGGGCGATCTTGGCCTCTGCCCAGGCCATGCGCTCTTCGATGGCGGCGCGCACGGCGCCGGTCTCGCCGGCGTCCACGGCCTGCACCTTGACCATCAGCTCGTCGCGGATCGCGCCGGGGCGCGGCGGCGCGGCGGTGAACTCGCGCAGCACCCGGCGCCCGGCCTCGGTGAGGGAGAACAGCCGCTTGTTGGGGCGGCGTTCCTGCTGGACGACGCGTGCTCGCACCAGGCCCTCGATCTGCATTCTGTCCAGTTCGCGGTACAGCTGCTGCGGGGTAGCCATCCAGAAGTTGGCCACGGACGCGTCGAACCCCTTGGCCAGGTCGTACCCGGACGCTTCGCCTTCAAGAAGCGCGGCCATCACCGCGTGGCGCAACGACATGGCATCACGATAACGCGTAGTTGATTACTTGTCCCGTTTGATAGTCAATTAATTGCATATATGGGTGCACATGGCGGTCGAAGTCAACCACCCGCCGAGGGTGGGAGCGCCGCAGGCGACCGGCGTGCGCGTCCGGTGACGTTCCGGTCGCACGCTGCCATGGCGAAAAGTGTCGGGGCCGTCGATTAGTGTCGGCGGGTGGCCGCCAAGGGGGAACGGACGGTGCCGGTGGAACTGCTGCCCCGGCTGCGGCTGGCGCGCGACCACATCGACCGGCACTACCAGTCCAAGCTCGACCTCGACCGGCTCGCGGCCGTCGCCGGCATCTCCAAGTTCTACTTCGTCCGCTGCTTCGAGTCGGCCTACGGCGAGACGCCCAACCGTTACGTCCTGCGCCGCCGGCTGGAGCGGGCGCAAGATCTGCTGCGCTTCGCCAACCTCACGGTGACCGAGATCTGCATGGCCGTGGGCTTCACCAGCCTCGGCTCGTTCTCCTCCAAGTTCACCCAGGTGGTCGGCGAGAGCCCGAGCGCCTACCGCGACCGGTGGGCCGCCCACGGGGCCCCGACGGTCCCTGGGTGCTACCTGTTCATGTCCGGAGCGCTCGATCCGGCCGGCACCGTGGCCCCGCGCGAGCAAGATCGCGATTTGTGCAATATTGGAGAAGTCCCTGGTGAGGGGCAGGGAGTAACTTTCTCGGCATGATTACGAACGTCAATCTCGTCACCGTCTACTGCCTCGACCAGGACCAGGCCCGCGACTTCTACGTCGACGTCCTCGGCTTCGCCGCCGGCACCGACGTCACCATGGGCGACGACTTCCGCTGGGTCACCGTCATCCACCCCGACCACCCCGAACTGCAGGTCACGCTCATGAAGCCCGGCCCCCCGCTCGACACCGAGGCCGCCGACTTCGTCCGCCGCCAGCTCGAGAAGGGTCAGATGGGCGGCCTCGGCCTGCGGGTCGACGACTGCCGCAAGACCTTCGAGGAGCTCACCGCCAAGGGCGTGACCTTCCTCCAGGAGCCGTCCGAGCGCCCGTACGGCGTGGAGGCCGTCATGCGCGACAACTCCGGCAACTGGCTGGTTCTCGTCGAGCCGAAGGAGTACGCGCAGAACACCGGCGGCTGAGCCGGGCAGGGGGTCATGATGGCTCGGTGACCACTCCCGAGAGCACCGCCGGGAAGGCCGAGGCGCCTTCCGTCGACGTCGGCACGCCGTTCGGTCTGTTCGACGGCTTCGAGGCCTACCGCACTCCGACCGAGCAGGATCATCGCGACCTGCTCACGACCGGCCTGGTGGTGCCGGACACCAATGTCCTGCTCAACCTGTACCGGTACAAGACCGCACCCGGCACGACCTGCTGGACGTGCTGCGCGGCCTGGGGAAGACCCTGTGGGTGCCCCGGCAGGTCGTGGTGGAGTTCTGGCGCAACCGTGAGGCCGTGCTGGCGGACCCGCGCGAGTCCGCCAAGACCACGGAGGACCTGGAGCAGAGGCGGGAGGGCGCTCTTCGCGTCCTGCGCGGCTGGGCCGGTCGGGTCGATCTGCCGCAGGAGCGTTGTGACGAACTCGTCGACGGGCTCGCGCGGGCGTTCGGCACGGTGATCGCCGCGGTGGGGGAACTGGACGACGCCGAGGCCGCCGCGTTCGTCGGCAACACCAGCGACGACTGGGTGCTCAGCGCTCTGGAGGAGATCCTGCGCGGCCGGGTGGGCGCCCCGTTGGGCGAGGATGAGCACGCCGAGGCGCTGGCCGAGGCCCGGCGGCGCGGGCAGGCGAGGATCCCGCCGGGGTACATGGACGCGGCCAAGGACCCGGAGGCGGCGGCCGGCGACTACCTGATCTGGGTCCAGACGCTCCGCGAGGCGCGACGCCGGCGCGTGGACGTGCTTCTGGTCACCGGCGACCTGAAAGAGGACTGGTGGCGGCGGGAGGGCGGCGAGCCGCGGGGTCCCCGGTACGAGCTCGCCGAGGAGATGGCGGCCGTCGCCGGTGTCGGGCTGTTCCTGCTGAGGCCGGACGATCTGCTGAGGCGGGCCCGGTCGATCCTGCGCGTCGCGGTGCGGGAGGAGTCGGTCGAGAACGTCGAGAGGGTCGGCCGTTCGCTCGCCGAGGCGGTGGACGAGGACCGGTACCCGGGCGCGGACGTCCCCGCGCCTCCGTTCCCTCTGACAGGCGGGCTGGACGACCAGGCGGACCTGGTCGACTGACGGCGGTCCGTCGCCTCCCGGGGGGACCTCCGGGAAGCGACGGCCGGGCCGGGCCCGGTCAGACGGTGGCGCAGGGGACGCCGTTGACCAGGAATCGCGTGGGGACCGGGGCATGTCCGTTGTGGGCGGCGTTGAAGCCCATCAGCACCGAGCCGCCCGGTGGTATGACCTTGTTCCACGGCAGGTTCGTCGCGGTGATCCGGGAGCCGGTCTGGGCCCAGATCGCCGAATGGGCCGTGGTCAGGATCAGGTCGGGCGCCGCGTACTCGATGGTCAGCGTCCAGCCGTCGATCGGCGTGGTGCCCGTGTTCTTGATCGACAGCCAGGCGCTGAGCCCGGTGTTCCACACGGTGGCCGCGTAGGTCACGGCGCACGACAGACTAGGCGTCGGCGTCGGCGTCGGGGTGGGCGTCGGTGTGGGGGTGGGTTTCGGGGTCGGCGTGGGCGTGGGGGTCGGGACGGGGAGGCCCGCACGGGCGGTGGCCACGATCGGGACCGAAGGCGCGCTGAGGTTGCCGGCCGCGTCCCGGGCGACCACCACATAGGTGTAGCGCGTCCCGGTCACCAGGCCGCCCTCGGTGAAGATCAGGTAGGACGAGGGGTTGACCGTCCCGGCCTTGAGGTACCCGGTCGCGGTCTCGCGGTACACGTCGTAGGCGGTGACCGCGACGTTGTCGGTCGAGGGGTCGAAGCAGAACGCCACGCCGGGGAAGTCGGCCAGGCACCCTTCTCGCAGCCCGGTCGGCCGGGACGGCGGCACGACGTCGCCGGTGGGCGTCGGGCTCGGCGAGGGCCCCGGGCTGGGCGTCATGCCGGTGCTCGCCCCGACGGTGATCAGAGCGGAGGGCGGGCTGATGTTGCCCGCCGCGTCCTTGGCCACGACGTACAGGGTGTACGCGCGGCCGAGGACCCCGGAGAACCCGCCCACCGTGCCGGTCGTGCTGCTCGCCCGCACGAAGCCGCCGGTCTCCAGCCGGTAGATGTCGTAGCCGGTGACTCCCTGGTCGTCGGTCGAGGCGGTCCAGCAGACCGCGACGTACCCGGTGGTGGCGCTCGGCACGGGGCAGTTGACCAGCCCGGTCGGCCGGGACGGCGGCGTGGTGTCGGCCGCGCGTGCCGTGAGGGCGCCGGCCGCGCTCTCGGAGGTGCCGGTCGCGCGTTCGCCGGACGTCGTGGTGAAGGCGGCGGCTTGTACCGCGGGGGTGGCCGCCAGGACGGCGGTGAGGAATGCGGCGGCGAGGGCGGCGCACAAGGGCGGTGTGCGGAATCTCATCGTTCCCCTGTCGGTCAAGGACGGCCCGTGGGTGTCAGCACCGAGCGTGAGGCGGCTCAGGCGGGGCGTAAAGGGCCAGGCCGGTCGCGGCGGCGGACGCGCTGGTCGCGGGTGAACGGTTCACCGGTGCGGCCCCGCGCCGGGAAGGGGCGCTGGTTCGGCCGTGTGCGGGGAAGTGTTCACGGGTTCGGCCGTGTGCGGGGAAGCGTTCACGGGTTCTGCCGCGCGCCGGAGGGAGAGGTGGCGGAGTGGGCGCGGGCGAGGGCGAGGAGGGTGTCGACGGGCCACTGGTCGTAGGCGTGGTCGCCGTACTTGACGGCCAGGACGCGGCCCTCGCCGTCGATCAGGAGGTCGGCGGGCAGGCCCAGGTTTCCGCCGGACGGGACGAGGGAGGGAGCGGGGCGGCGCCGGAGCAGGACGGGGCCGAGGTCGCGCAGCACCCCCCGGATGATCGCCCACAGGGCGCGGGGGTGCAGGAGCGAACGCGGCGCGGCCTCGACGCCGAACTCGGCGTAGAGCCGCTTTCCCAGGTCGGGGACGACGGCGAAGGGGAGATCGGCCACGTGCGGGCGGAGGTCCTCGGCCGAGGAGTGGAACACGACGACCTCGCGGATCCCCGCGGCGAGGATCTCGTCGTGCCGTGCGACCACCGAGCGCAGATGGAGATTGCACACCGGGCAGCCGGCGAAGCGGCGGAACTGCAGGTGGGTGAGCCGTCCGGCCTCCGGGACGGCGACCGGTCCGCCGCTGACCGTGGCCAGGCGGCGCCCGGTGATCGACATGCCGGGCGTGACGCGCCGGGTATTCGCGGGTCGGGACATGGTGCACCTTCTCAGAAGCGGGATGCGGGCCCGGGGGCCCTTGAGGTGGCCGAGTAGCCGTGGGGGGCGAGGCGAGCGCCGAGGGGAAGGCCGGGATCGTAGGAGTGCGGTGTACGCCTACGACGCTATGAGCGTATGTTGTACGCTGTCAAGCCGTGCCCCGACCTCGTTCGCTGACCCAGGACGACCTGGCCGCCGCCGCGCTGGCGGTGATCGACCGCGACGGCCTCGCGGCGCTCTCCATGCGCGCGGTCGCCGTGCGGCTCGGCATGGGCACGATGTCGCTGTACCGCTACGTCGCCGACCGCGAGCAGTTGGAGGGGCTGGTGGTCGAGCTCGTGCTGTCCGGCGTGGACGTCCGGCCGCCGCGCGGCTCGTGGACGCGGCAGGTGACCGCCCTGGCGGAACGGGTGCGCGCGGCCGTCAGCGCCCACCCCGAGGTCGTGCCGCTGACGCTGACCCACCGCCACACCTCCCTCGCCGTGCTGCGCTGGTCGGAGGCGGTGCTCGCCGTGCTCGCCGGCGCCGGGTTCACCGGCCGCCACCGCGTCGTCGCCCTGCGCGCCCTGCTCGGCTACCTGATCGGCTCCATCCAGATGGAGCACCTCGGGCCGCTGTCCGGCGCCGGCACCGCGCGGATGGCAGAGTTGCCGCGCGAGGAGTTCCCCCTGCTGGCGGAGACGGCCGTCGAAGGGCGCCGCGTCCCGGTCGCCGAGGAGTTCGGCGAGGGGCTGGCGGTCATGCTGGCCGGCCTGCGCGCGATGGCTCGCGGGGAGGAATGAGCCGGCGGGACCGCCCGCCGGCCGCGCGGGCGCCGCACTGGACGCTCGCCCATGCGGGCGCCGGCCCCTCGGGCGCACTGGGCGCCCGCCCATGCGGGACGGTCGCGTGACGGAGACCGGCACCATGAGGAACCGCTGCTCATGTGGGGCGCGTACTCTGGTCCGCGGGCCGCTCAGCTGGGCTGACGTGCGTGCCGGGCGGTAAATCGATTGCCCGCCGCGCGCGGGCCCGGTTACCGTCGAACGTCGCTTCCAACCCGATCGGACCGTGGTCATGCTCTGGCGCGCCCTTGCCCGCCGCTTTCCGGTGTTCGAGATCCGCGACTTCCGGCTGCTGCTCGCCGATCGCTTCCTCGCGCCGGCCGCCGTGGCGTTCTCGCTGGTGGGCGTCTCGTTCGCCGTGCTGGACCTCACCGGGTCCACCGCCGACCTGGCGTACGTGCTCGCGGCCCAGATCGCGCCGTCGCTGGTCTTCACGCTGATCAGCGGGGTGATCGCCGACCGCGTCCCGCCGCAGCGGGTCATCGTCGCCGCCAATGTCATGATCGCGGTGGCCGAAGGACTGCTCGGCATCCTGGTGCTCACCGGCCAGGTCCGGCTCTGGCACATGATCGTCCTGGAGTCCCTGACCGGCGTCGGGCTGGCCGTCTTCTACCCCGCCTCGCAGGCCCTGCTGCCCAAAATCGTGCCCGATGGGGTTCTCCAGCAGGCGAACGCCGTGAGCAGGCTGGCGATGAACTTCGCCCAGATGGGCGGCGCGGCGGTCGCGGGCGTGGTCGTGGCGGTCGCCGGGCCCGGGTGGGCGCTCGCCGTCTGCGGCGTCGGGCTGCTCGGGACGATCCCCATGCTGCTCTCCATCCGGGCGACCGGGCACGGGCGTGCGGGGGGCGGCAGCATGATCGGCGACCTGCGGGACGGCTGGTCGGAGTTCGTCTCGCACACCTGGCTGTGGGCCATCGTGGTGCAGTTCTGCGTCGTCCTCATGGCCTGGTACGGCGGCTTCATGGTGCTCGGCCCCGCCGTGGCCAAGGCCGAGATGGGCGGTCCGGCCGCGTGGGGGCTGATCAACTCGGCCGAGGCGCTCGGCCTGATCCTCGGCGGCGTGGTGTCCCTGCGCTACACCCCGCGGCGTCCCATCCTGGCGGTGGCCATCATCGGCGCGTCGATAGCCGTCGCCCCGCTGTCGCTGGCCATGCACTGGCCGCTGCCCGTGGTGTGCGTGGCCGCGGGGCTCCTCGGCCTCGGCATGGAGGTCATGATGGTGCAGTGGAGCGTCGCCCTGGCCCGCAGGATCCCTACCGAGCGGCTGGCCCGTGTCTCGGCCTACGACGCGCTGGGCTCGGTCATGGCGATGCCGCTCGGCGCGCTGCTCGCCGGGCCGATCGCCGAGCACATCGGGCTGTCGCCCACGCAGTACGGCGCCGCGGCGCTGATCGTCGTGGCCTCGGCGCTCACCCTGCTCTCGCGCCAGGTGCGCACCATGCGCGCCTCCGAGGGGATCGCGGCGGAGGATCTGGCGGCCGCTCCCGCCTCCACCGCGCCGTGATGGCCGGCCGCTCCCGCCTTCACCACCCCGTGGCGGCCGGCCGTTCTCGCTCCCTCTGACCTGCGGCCGCGGCCGCCCGGCGCTTTCCGTGGTGACGCGCGTCTCGAAATCCCTCCTAGCCATCGGGAATCATGTGTTGTCGTATATAGTTAGCGAAGGTAATGACCTATGCTAACGAATACCCCAAAGACGGAGCGCCAGTTGGACCTGCGCAGCGACGCCGGGCTGGCGTCCGCGCTACGCGTGTCACTGGCGCGGCTGACCAGGCGGCTCCGGCGTCAGGGCGGAGCCCACAAGCTGACCCCCACGCAGGCCGCGACGCTCGCCGCCGTAGAACGGCACTCAGGGATCACCCCTGGAGAATTGGCCGAGCTCGAAAAGATGCAACCCCCTTCGATGACCCGGGTGATCGCCGCGCTGGAGGAGCGGGGCCTGGTCGCCCGGGCTCCGCGGCAGACCGACCGGCGGCAGGTGACCGTCAGCGTGACCGAGGCCGGGCGAGGGCTGCTCAAGCAGGAGCGCCGGGGCAAGGAGGCGTGGCTCGCCCAGCGGCTGATGGAGCTGACGCCGGAGGAACGGGCGGCTCTGCGGGCCGCGGCGCCGATCTTGGAGAAGCTTTCGCAGATGTGATCGAACCCAAGGCCGCGGACGACGGGTCCGCCGACCCTCTGGAACCCGGCACGCCGGCCGCGGCGCCCGATCGCCTCGCGGCCGGCCCCCGGGCGAAGGCCGTGCGCCGGTCGGGAGCGGTACGCCGGTCGAAAGCCGGTCGCCGGGCGCAGGCCGTACGCCGCTCGGAGTTCGCGGAGGTCCAGGCCGAAGAGACCCGCGGCGCCGAGACCGTGCCGCGGACCGGCGGGGGCATGTTCCGCTCGCTGCGCAACCACAACTACCGGCTGTTCGTCTCCGGCAGCGTCGTGTCCAACGTCGGCACCTGGATGCAGCGCACCGCCCAGGACTGGCTGGTGCTGGAACTGGCCCACGGCAGTTCGGCCGCGCTCGGCGTGACGACCGCCCTGCAGTTCCTGCCGGTGGTCCTGTTCGGGCTGTGGGGCGGCATGCTGGCCGACCGCTACCCCAAGCGCTCGCTGCTCATGGTCGCCCAGTCCCTGCTGGGGTTGCTGGCGCTGACGATGGGCCTGCTGACCATCACCGGGCACGCCCAGGTGTGGCACGTGTACGTGATGGCCTTCATGCTCGGCTGCGTCTCGTGCGTCGAGGTCCCGACCCGCCAGTCGTTCGTGGTGGAGATGGTCGGCCGCCAGGACCTGTCCAACGCGATCGCGCTGAACAGCTCCACCTTCAACCTCGCCCGGGTCGTCGGGCCCGCGATCGCCGGCGTGCTGATCTACGCGCTGGGCGGGACGGGGCCGATCTTCCTGGTGAACGCGGCGTCCTTCGCCGCGGTGATCACCGGCCTGGTGATGATGCGCGGCTCGGAGCTGCGCACCCCCGAACCGCTCGCCCGGGCCAAGGGGCAGTTGCGCGAGGGCCTGCTGCACGTCTGGGGCCGGCCGGAGCTGCTGATGCCGATTCTGCTGGTGGCGTTCGTGGCGATGTTCGCGACGAGCTTCTCCATGAGCATCGCGCTGATGTCCAAGCAGGTGTTCGGCCAGGACGCCTCCTCCTTCGGCGTGGCCTCCAGCGTGTTCGCGGTCGGCGCCCTCGGCGGGGCGCTGCTCGCCGCCCGGCGGGCCCGGCCGAGCCGCCGCCTGCTGATCGGCGGCGCGGTGTGCTTCGGCGTCGCCCAGATCGCCGCGGGCCTCGCGCCGGCCTACCCGGTGTTCCTGCTCCTGCTCATGCCGGCGGGCATGGCGATGATCACGACGAACACCGCCGCCAACTCCTCGGTCCAACTCGCGGCCTCACCGGAGATGCGCGGCCGGGTCATGGGAATCTATGTCCTGGTGTTCACCGGTGGCGCCCCCATCGGCGCACCGCTGATCGGCTGGGTCGGCGAGCTCGCCGGGCCCCGCCTCGGAGTGGTGATCTGCGGAGTGATGTGCCTGCTGGGCGTCGGTCTGGCGATGCTGCTCACCCGGTTCGCCGAGGGAAGGACGCGCGATGCGGCTGTTCGTGGCGTTGTCGCCGCCTCCGGAGGCGCTCGCTGAGGTCGCCGCGGCCCTCGAGCCCCACCGGGACGGCTGGCCCGAGCTGCGCTGGGTCGCGCCGGAACTGTGGCACATCACGATGAGCTTCCTCGGCGAGGTCTCCGGGGAGGTGGTGCCCGAGCTGTCGGCGCGGCTGGCGCGGGCCGCCGGACGCCACCCGGCGATGAGGCTGTCGTTCGGGGCCGCGGGCGCGTTCTCCTCCCCGGCGCGGGCGAAGGTCGTGTGGCTGGGCGTATACGGCGGCGGTCCCGGCCTGTCGCGCCTGGCCGCCTCGCTGGCCGCCGGCGCCCGGCGCGCCGGGGCCGGGCCGCCCGACGACAAGCCCTTCCGCCCCCATCTCACCCTGGCCCGGGCCCGTCCGCGCACGGGCGCCGACGTCCGACCGCTGGTCGAGGCGCTCGCCTCCTTCGCCGGGACGCCGTGGCGCGCCGACGCCGTCCATCTCATGCGCAGCCACCAGGGGCCGTCCGTGCGCTACGAGCCCCTCGGGGCCTGGCCACTCACCGGACGCGGCTAGGCTCCAAGGCGTGGACCGTCCCCGTCGCTGGCTGCTGCCCACCGTGCTCGCGCTTCTCGTGGTCATCGTGGTGATCGGCGCGCTGCTGTCCTAGCGGGCACCGGTCCGGGGCCTGCGGTCCTCCGCCTCGGTGAGCGGCGCCGTGGCGCGCTCCCCGATGGTCACCAGGCGTAGGCCTCGGGGGCCGGGCCGCCGGGGCCGGGGAAGATCTCGTCGAGGGTGGCGAGCGCCTTGTCGTCCAGCTCGATCTCCAGCGCGCGCAGGCTGCCGTCGAGCTGCTCGGCCGTCCGCGGCCCGATGATCGGCCCGGTGACGGCCTGCTGCAGCAGCAGCCAGGCCAGCGCCACGTCGGCCGGCTGCTCGCCCAGCTCGTCGCAGAACGCCTCGTATCGCTCGATCTTGTCGCGGTGCTTCTCGAGCGCGGCGGTGACCTGCTCGGAGGCGGAGCGGCCCTTGTCGATCTTGCGGAGGATGCCGCCCAGCAGGCCGCCGGCGAGCGGGCTCCACGGGATCACCCCGAGTCCGTACTCGTCGCAGGCGGGGAGCACCTCCAGCTCGACGGTCCGGGTGAGCAGGTTGTAGTGCGACTGCTCGGAGACCAGACCGGTGAAGTGGCGCCGCTTGGCGGCCTCCTGCGCCTGGGTGATGTGCCACCCGGCGAAGTTGGACGACCCGACATAGATGATCTTGCCCTGCTGGCGCAGGACCTCCATGGCCTCCCAGATCTCGTCGATCGGGGTGTTCCGGTCGACGTGGTGCATCTGGTACAGGTCGATGTAGTCGGTCTGGAGCCGCTTGAGCGAGGCGTCACAGGCCCGCCGGATGTTGAGCGCGGACAGCTTGCCGTCGTTGGGCCAGTCGCCCATGGCGCCGTTCAGCTTGGTGGCGATGACGGTCTTCTCGCGGCGGCCGCCCCCCTGGGCGAACCAGCGTCCGATGATCTGCTCGGTTACGCCCTCGCCCTTCTTCCAGCCGTAGACGTTGGCCGTGTCGAAGAAGTTGATCCCCAGCTCGTGCGCCCTGTCCATGATGGCGAACGAGTCCTCTTCCGAGGTGACCGGCCCGAAGTTCATGGTGCCGAGGCAGAGTCGGCTCACGGACAGTCCGGCGCGTCCAAGGTGTACGTATTCCATATCACTCACCCTAAACACCTGGAGTGCACTCCAGCCCAGCCCCGTGCCCTGTGCCCCGTACCCGTGCCCTGTGCCCCGTGCCCTGTGCCCTGTGCCCGTGCCCTGTGCCGCGCTCGGGCCCAGACGGTGTCCCGACCAGACCTATCCCAACTCAGTACCGAACCGCGCGGTCGCTGCGGCGCGCCGGTGGGAACCGCGGGGCATGATGTGCCAATGGGGAGCAGCAGACGGGTGGCCGCGGTGGTTCCGGTCCTGGCGGCGTTCGGGATGTCGGTGGCGGGGCCGGTCGCGGCGTCCGCCGCCGCCACCACCGGCACCGCCTTCACCGCCACCGGCACCGCCTTCACCGCCACCGGCATTGCGGAGCACGGCGCCGTGCGGCCGCGCGGCACGGGGGGCGACCGGCCGGAGGACGGCAAGCCGCGCCTGCTGTTCCGCTTCAAGGACCCGCGCATCGGCGAGTCCAGCGGCCTCGCGGTCTCCCCGACGCACAAGAACGTGGTCTACACCCACAACGACAGCGGGGCCGGGCCGCAGTTCTACGCCGTCGGGACCGACGGCCGCACGCTGGCGACGTTCACCGTCGCCGGCGCCGCGGCCCGTGACTGGGAGGCCATGGCCGCCTCCGTGGATCCGGCGACCGGGCGCAGCGTGCTGTGGTTCGCCGACATCGGCGACAACCTCAACGGCGGCTGGCCCGACTACTCGATCTACAAGGTCGAGGAGCCCAAGGTGCTGCGGGACGCCACCCTGCCGGCGACCCGCTACCGCTTCCGGTACAAGGACGGCAACCGCAACGCCGAGGGCATCATGGTCCACCCCACCACGGGCCGGCTGTACGTCGTGAGCAAGGAGTTCGCCGGCTCGGTGTACGCCGCGCCGGCCAAGCTGCGCACCGACAAGGTGAACATCCTGCGCCGGGTCGCACCGGCGCCGATCATGGCGACCGACGCCGCCTACGCGCCCGACGGGTCGAGCTTCGTGATCCGCACCTACTTCTCGGCGTCGGTCTACCGCGCGCCCGGCGATCTGATCACCCGCGTCTCCATGCCGTCGTTGCAGCAGGCCGAGTCGATCGCCTACACCCGGGACGGCAGGTCGCTGCTCACCGGGACCGAAGGGGCCGGCAGCCCGGTGTACCAGGTGCCGCTCCCGGCGGCGGCCCTGTCGGGCAGGGCGGCGGGCGGGCCCGCGCGCACGGCGTCGCCCCGGGCGAGCGTCACGCCGTCCGAGGCGGCGACCGCGCCCGACGTCGCCGCCTCCCACGCGGCGGCGAGCGACGGCGACGACGGGGGAGTGCCCACGGAGCTCATCGTCCTGTGGCTCGGCGTCGCCCTGGGCGCCACCGGCATCATCGCGGTCATCGCCCGCCGCGTCGGCTGAACCCCGCCGCGTCGGCCGAACTCGCCGGTTCGGCCGCACCCGCCGCGGCGGCCGAACCCGCGCCGTCGCGCGAGCTCGCCGCGCGGGCCGCACCCGCCGCGGGCCGCACCCGCCGCGCGGGCCCGTGCCGTGGGGCCGCCCTCCGGGGCCGGTGCACGCGGTCCCGGAGGGCGGCCCCGGCTCTCGCGCCGGGATCAGCCGCTACGCGTCCATGGAGCCGTCGCGGAGCGGCGCCGGCTCATCGCGCCGGGCGCGGGAGGATCGAGTCGGCGCCGATGGGCCCGGGAACGGGGCTGATGGGCTCGGGACGCGACGGGCGCCCGTGGTGGGAGTGCCAGGGCCGGGTGACGGGAGTGCGGTACAGCGGCAGGCCCCAGGCGTCGCACGCCCGGTGCAGGAGCCGGCCCTTCGGGCACGGCGGGCTGCAGGTCACCTCCACCGAGTCCAGGAAGTCGCCCAGACTCGGGGTGCCTTCGGCCGACGACACCGCCTCGACGGAGAACCGCGTGAGCCTCTGGCCCTTGGGGACGCGGTAGATGCCGGTGTGGTGGCCCCACGAGTCGCCGCCGTCGGCGATGTCGGTGCCGGTCTGCCCCAGCGGGATCTGGGCCGTCGTGCCGCCCGGCGTGCCGATCCTGACGCGGATGACGTCCTTCTGGCCGGGACCGGCGCTGCGCGCGCGGTGCGCCAGCCGCCAGACCAGGACGGTCTTCGGGGTGGTGGCGATGTCCTGGTAGAGGCTGGACGCCTGCGCGCCGTTGATCGCGGCGAAGCTGGTGCCGGAGTCGGCGGCGACCTCGTTGCCGGTGGCGGGCGCGTTGCCGGGCCCCCAGACCTCGATGACCCGGTCGGTGGAGGTGGTCCGCCAGTTCGGGATGTCGGTTCGCATGTTGCCGGCGCCGCGCAGGCCGGTGGGCTCCTCGAACCCTCCGTTGCTGATCACGCAGGCGGGGGCGGGCGCCGGCGGGGTGGCCGGGAGCGCCGCGGGCGCGGAGGGGGACGACTGCGCCGATGCGGAGGAGATCCCCAGGGCGGGGACGGTGAGGAGCGCCGTGGCGCCGGCAAGGAGGACACGCTGTGGCAGGGACGCCAGAGCATGGGCTGAATTCATGAACTTCCCCTCGATCCGATGACATGCCCCGGGAGGTCGGGGCCGGAGGGCACGCCGGAACATCAGTGCGGATCATGCCGGCGTGCCTGTCGTGGTATGCCCTGCGGAAACACCGAACCGAGGGGAGGGGGAGACTCTTGGGCCGCGGCGCCCCAGGGTTTTACCTGGACGATCTTGTTTGTCCCGAGGTGTCCATGCGGGCGACGAACGGCTCGCCGCGCAGGGCGTGCTCGACCAGCTCGATGGAGGCGGCCAGCCGCACGAGCCGCGGGCCCTCGCGGCGGTAAGCCTCCAGGACGGCCTCGACGGCGTGCGGGGGCAGGTACTCCTTAAGCTCGACCGCCGCGCGCCGGTAGCCGGTGCGCGCGGCCTCCACCGTGGCGTTCACGTGGTACGACGCCATGCGGGCCAGGGCCACGGGGTGGCGGCGCAGCACGCCGTAGGCCCGGTAGTCCGGGGGGACCGCGTCGAGCAGCCACGCCACGGCCGAGGTCTCCCAGTCGGGGCTTCCCGGCGGGCGGACCTCGGGCGGCCATCCCGGTGGTAGGTACACGCCAGAAAGTGTATCGAATGTCTGTTCGAGAGTCTGCTGGCCGTTATGCCGCTTTTCCCGGACCTTTCCGAGCCTTTGCCCGCGTCATGTCCGGCGGCCGGCCTCGGCCGGACGCCGGTCGTCTGGCGCGGCCTGCGCGAACAGAGCAAAATATCCGCTTGTGAGCGAGCGAATCGGAATCATCGGTGCGGGCATCCTCGGGCTGGCGGTGGCCCGTGAGCTGGCCGCGCGCGGTGCCACGGTGACGGTCCTGGACAAGGAGGACCGCGTCGCCGCTCACCAGACCGGCCGCAACAGCGGCGTGGTGCACGCCGGCATCTACTACACGCCCGGCTCGCTCAAGGCCAGGCTCTGCCGCGAGGGCGCCGCGCTGCTGCGGGAGTACTGCGCCGAGCACCACATCCCCTACGAGGAGATCGGCAAGCTGGTCATCGCCGCCACCGCGGCCGAGCGCGCGGGCCTGCGGCGCATCGCCGCCCGCGCCAGGGAGAACGGCGTGCCGGACGTCGCCGAAGTGGACGCCCTCGGACTGCGCGAGATCGAGCCGCACGCGGTGGGCGTCGGCGCCGTCCACTCCCCGCGCACCGCCATCGTCGACTTCCCCGCCGTCGCCCGGCGCCTGGCCGAGGACATCGCCGCGAGCGGCGGCACCGTGCGCCTGGGGCGGCCGGTGCGGGCGCTGCGCGAGACCGCGAGCGGCGTGGAGGTGCTGGCGGGCCGGACGCGGCTGGTCTTCGACCGATTGATCGCCTGCGCGGGCCTGCAGTCCGACGCCGTCGCCGCGATGGGGGGATACGCCGGAGACGTGCGCATCGTCCCCTTCCGCGGGGAGTACTACAAGCTCGCCGGTGCCGCCAAGGGCCTGGTCCGCGGGCTGGTGTACCCGGTGCCCGACCCGCGCTACCCCTTCCTCGGGGTGCACCTGACCCGCCGCATCGACGGCGAGGTGCTCGTCGGGCCGAACGCCGTGCTCGCGCTCGCCCGCGAAGGCTACTCCTGGCGGCACGTGTCGCCCGGCGACCTGCGCGACATCCTGACCTGGCCGGGGACCCGGCGGATGGCCGCCCGGCACTGGAGGACCGGCCTGGCCGAGGTCTACGGCTCGCTCGCCAAGCGGGCGTTCCTCACCGCCGCGCGCCGCTACGTGCCCGTCCTCGCGCCGCACGACCTGGTGCGGGCCACCGGCGGGGTGCGCGCCCAGGCCGTCGGCCGGGACGGGAGCCTGCTGGACGACTTCGTCGTGGACGTCCACGGCCGGGTGATCCTCGTGCGCAACGCCCCCTCGCCGGCCGCCACGTCCAGCCTGGCCATCGCCCGGCACATCGTTTCTTTCATCTCGGCTTAATCCGGGCAGGCCACTATAGGAAGGTGAGCGAATCGCCTGAAGCCCGCCTGCTGGTCGTCGAGGACGATCCGAACATCCTGGAGTTGCTGTCCGCCAGCCTGCGCTTCGCCGGGTTCTCGGTGACCCCGGCCGGCAACGGCGCCGAGGCGGTGGAGGCGGCGCAGCGCCGCCGGCCGGACCTCATCGTGCTGGACGTCATGCTGCCCGACATGGACGGCTTCGACGTCGTGCGGCGCCTGCGGGGCGGCGGGGCGCACACTCCGGTCGTCTTCCTCACCGCGCGGGACGCCACCGAGGACAAGATCAGGGGGCTCACCCTCGGCGGCGACGACTACGTGACCAAGCCGTTCAGCCTGGAAGAGGTGGTCGCGCGCATCCGGGCGGTGCTGCGCCGCACCGCCGGCGACCCGGCCGCGCCGCCGCCCCGGATGACCTTCGCCGACATCGAGCTGGACGAGGAGAGCCACGAGGTGTGGCGGCGGGGCACGGTCGTCCCGCTCTCGCCCACCGAGTTCAAGCTGCTGCGCTACTTCATGGCCAACGCCGGACGGGTGCTGTCCAAGGCGCAGATCCTCGACCACGTGTGGGACTACGACTTCCGCGGCGACGCCGGCATCGTCGAGTCGTACGTCTCCGTGCTGCGCAGGAAGATCGACAACACCACCCCCCGGCTCATCCACACCCTGCGCGGCGTCGGGTACGTCCTGCGCACCCCGCCCCCATGACCGCGCCCGCCTCCCCTCCGCCCGCCTCCTCACCGCCCCTCTCGCGGGCCGTCCGCGGCGGCGGGGCGGTGGCGTCCGCCCTCGCCCGGCGGCGGGCGGTCGTCGCGTCCCTGTTCGCCCGGACCCCGCTGCGCATCAAGCTGATCGCCACCATGCTGGCGCTCGTCGCCATCGCGCTCGCCGGCATCGGCGCGGGCAGCGTGTCGGTGCTGCGCGGCTACCTCGTCGACCGGGTCGACCAGCAGCTCGCCACCTTCGTCCAGGACGTCGCCCACCGCCTGCAACGCGGGCCCGGCCTCGGCAGTCGCGTGCCCCCCGACGGGTTGATCCAGCTCCGCGACGGTGAAGGGCGGGTCGTCGCCACCCTCGCCGGGCTGGAGGCCGAGCACCGGCCCGGGCCGGTGCTGCCGGACCTCGCCGCCTCGGCGTGGCGCCCGCAGACCGTCCCCGCCGAGTCGGGCGGAGGCGAGTGGCGGCTGCGCGCCGCCTCGGTGGCGGGCGTGGGCAGCGTGGTCGTGGCCATCGACATGTCCTCGGTCGCCCAGATCACCGCCCGCCTCGCGCTCACCGAACTGCTGGGCGGCGGCCTGGTCATGGTCGTCCTGGCCGTCCTCGGCGTGGTCATCGTCCGCAGGAGCCTGCGGCCGCTGGTGGAGATGGAGCACACCGCCGCCGCCATCGCCGCCGGCGACCTGGCCCGCCGCGTGCCCGACCGCGACCCGCGCACCGAGGTGGGCAGCCTGGCGGCCTCTCTCAACGGCATGCTCGCCCAGATCGAGGCCGCGTTCCACGCGCGGGAGATCTCCGAGGCGGCGGCCCGCACCTCCGAGGAGCGCATGCGCCGCTTCGTCGCCGACGCCTCGCACGAACTGCGCACGCCGCTCACCTCCATCCGCGGCTTCGCCGAGTTCTACCGGCAGAATCCCGCCGGCGACCCGGCCCGCCTCATGCGCCGGGTGGAGGACGCCGCCGCCCGCATGGGGGTCCTGGTCGAGGACCTGCTGCTGCTCGCGCGCCTCGACCAGCAGCGGCCGCTCACCATGAGCCCGGTCGACCTGCTCGCCCTGGCCGCCGACGCTGTGCAGGAGGCCCGCATCCTCGCCGCCGACCGCGAGCTGGTGCTGGAGGTGGCCGGTGACGTCGCCCCGATCGTCTCCGGCGACGAGGTGCGGCTGCGCCAGATCATCGGGAACCTCGTGGGCAACGCCCTCACCCACACCCCCGCCGGCACGCCGATCACCGTGCGCGCGGGGACGGACGGCGCCGCCGCGTTCCTGGAGGTCGCCGACAAAGGCCCCGGCTTGGCCCCCGAACAGGCCGAACGCGTCTTCGAACGCTTCTACCGTGCCGACCCCGCCCGCGCCCGCGCCCCGGGCGCCCGGCCGACCGCGAACCCTCGCCCGCAGGAGGCGGGCGGCGGGGGTGCCGCGGGCGGCGGGAGTGCCCCGGGCGGCGCGAGTGCCCTGGGCGGCGGGAGTGCCGTGCGCGGTGGGAGTGCCGCGGGCGGCGGGGGTGCCGCGGGCGGCAGCGGCCTTGGTCTCGCGATCGTCGCCGGCCTCGTCGCGGCGCACGGCGGCACCGTGACCCTGCGCACGGCCCCCGGCGCCGGCGCCACCTTCCGCGTGACCCTCCCCCTCGCCCCCGACGTCCTGCCCCCATCCCTGTAGTGTCCCGCGCCGGATGCTTTCCCATCCCTGGCCAGGTGCTGAAGGTGATCGGCGCCGGGTCGGCGGGTCGTGGTACGGCGATGCCGGCGCCGTTCACGGCGCCCGAGCCGGTGAACGTTCCTGGACGGCGCGTCAGGGGCTCCTGCGGTCTTGGCCGGGGCCGCCGTTCAGGGCGCCGATGGGTGGCGGGCGGGGCGGGTGTCGGCGGGCGTCCGATTCCGGACCGATCGTTGATCGGCCGGACGATCGTTATCTACGCTCGCGAAATGAGCATCCCCACAGAACCCATTGGCAGTATTCCCCGGCCCTCCGCCCTGCTGACCGCGATGGCGGACCACGCGGCGGGCCGCTTAGGAGATGACGACCTGGCCGCGGTGCAGGATGCGGCCGTCGCCGACACCATCGCGAGGCTGGAGAGCATCGGCAGCCCCGTCCTGGTCGACGGCGAGCAGTCCAAGCCGAGCTTCGCCACCTACCCGATCGCCGGGCTGGACGGCCTGGCCGCGGACGGGGCGGTCATCCCGTTCGCCGACGGCCACACCCGGCAGCTTCCCCGCCTGACGGCCGGGCCGTTCCGCTACCGCGAGCGCGCCGCGACCTACCTGCGGGCCGCGCGCCGCCACACCGCCCTGCCGGTCAAGCAGGCGGTCATCGCCCCCTCGGCGCTCAGCCTGCTCTACCCGGCCGACGGCATCGCCGGCTATCCGCGCAAGGCCTTCGTCGACGACCTGGTCGCCGAGGCCGAGGCGGACATCCGGGGTTGCCTGGACGCCGGAGCGCACGTGGTGCAGCTCGACTTCACCGAAGGGCGGCTGTCGCTCAAGCTGGACCCGAGCGGGGGGCTGCTGGAGCAGTTCGTCGCCCTCAACAACCAGGTGCTCGAGCGCTTCACCGACGCCGAGCGCGCCCGCATCGGCGTGCACACCTGTCCCGGAGGCGACCAGGACTCCACCCACAGCGCGGACGTCGACTACGCCGCTCTGCTGCCCACGTTGTTCACCCTGCGGGCCGGCAACTTCTACGTCGAACTTGCCGGCGAGGCCGACCCGGGGCGGGTGCTGGACCTCATCGCCGCGCACCTCCCCGCGCAGGCCCGGATCTTCGTCGGCGTGACCGACCCTATCGACCCGGCCGTCGAGACGCCGGAACAGGTGCGCGACCGGGTGCTGGAGGCCGCGCGGCGCCTGCCCGCCGAACGGCTCGGCACCTGCGACGACTGCGGTTTCGCGCCGTTCGCCGACGACACCTCCACCTCGCGCGACACCGCGTTCGCCAAGATCGCGGCCCGGGTCGAGGGCACCGCCCTGGCAGCGGAGGCCCTGGGCGTCTGAACCACCCCGGCCAGGGGTCCCGTCGCGCTAGCGGCGGGCCCCTGGGCACCGGGTCGGCGGCCTTTCACGGCCAAGCCCGGCGTCGAGCGGAGCACGGCGGTGGGTGCCTCAGGGGGTTCGTGAGGGGGACGGTATCGGGGAGGGGAGACCGGGGAATCCGTCGGCGGGGAAGCCGCCCGCGGTGCCCGGCAGCTCGACCTGGTCGCCTGCCGCCAGGCCGGAGGTGACCTCGACGTATTGGTCGCCCCGCACGCCGAGCTCGACCGCGCGCTCGACGGTTCGCCCGCCGTCGCGGACCAGGACCGTCGCGACGCCGTCCGCCCGGGTGCGCACGGCCTGCGCGGGCACGTAGACCGCGTCCCGCGCCTGGTCCAGCGTCACCTGGACGGTGGCCGACTGCCCGAGCAGCAGTCCCTTGGGCCGGCGGACGAAGGCGATGTTCACCCCGTACTGGACGAGCCGGTTCGTCGCGGTCGCGGTCACGTCGATGTGGGCGACCTTGCCGCGGTAGGCGACGCCGGGCCGGGTGGCCAGGGACACGGTCGCGGGCTGGCCGACCTTCAGGCGCACCACGTCGGTCTGGGAGAACATGGCCTGCACCTGCAGCTCGTCGAGATCGCCGAGCGTGATGAACGGCGACCCGACCGTGGCCGCCGCACCGGCCGCGCCGGAGACCGTCAAGATCGTGCCCTTGGCGGGCGCCTTGATCGTCACTCCGGCCAGCGCCTCCTCGGTCCGCCGCAGGGTCGTCTCGGCCTTGGCGATGTTCACCTCCGCCTCGGCCACCGTGGTCACCGCCTGACCGCCCTGCCGGATCTCACCACCCTGGACACCCCGGCCACTCTGACCGCCCAGGCCGGCGCGCCCGGTCCGACCGGCCTGGCCGGACCGTCCGCTCCGTCCGCCATGGCCGTTGCCGTCGCGGCCGTTCTGCCCGTCATGACCCTGCAGGTTCCCGTCGGGACGGCCGTCCTGGCCCGTCGGCGTACCGCAGGTGCGGGTGGGACGCGGGGCCGGTGTGCCGCTGTCCTGCGGGCCGGGCGCCGAACCGGTCGGCGACGGGTCGGCGGGAACGACGGTGGGAACGGGCCTCGCGGTGTGCGACCTCGTGTGGTCGGGCGTCGGTGCGGCCGTGGGCCGGGGCGTAGGAACACCGGACGGTAAGTGGGTTCCGGCCGGCTTCAGCCCGTGCCGTCCTGCGGCCTTGTGGCCACCGGCGCCCCCGTCCCTATCGTCCGAGGCGGACGGCCGTGCGGCGGACGCCGCCGGCCGTGGTGTGGAGAGGGACCGTCGAGGGGTGGTCGGCTTCGGCGATCGTGGCGATCTCGTGCTGGACGGTCGCGGAGTCGGAGTCGGAGTCGGGGTCAAGGTCGGGGTCAAGGTCGGGGTGGGCGTTGGGCTCGGTGTGAGGGTGAGGGTGGGCTCAGGGTGGGGGGCGGCATCGTGTTCACGGGACGGCTCCCCGGCGTCGGCGTGATCGACGCCGGTCACAGGGCCTTCGCCGCCGGCCGCACCGGCCCCCGAACCGCCTGCGGACCCGTGGCCGCCGGCGTAGGCCAGCGGGACGACGTCGGTCGCCGCGGCCAGGCGCACCGCGTTCGGCGTGATGGTGAACCCCACGCTGGGAACGGCGCTCGGCGAGGGGGTGCCGGGGGCCGCCGATCCCGGAGGCCGCGGCTTCGCGCTGGTCCGCGGACACGCTGGCGCCCCCGTAGGCGAGACCGACGGCCCTCCGGAGGGCCGTCCGGTCGGTCTCCCTGAGGGCCGCTGGGAAGGCCGTCCGGAGGGGGCGCCGGAGGGCTGACCCGTGGGGGTGCGGCCGGTGGGGGGTGGGGTGCCGGGGCCGGCTCGGTCGCGGGCGCCGGTGGGAGTGTTCTGGGCTTCCTCCAGTTTGTCGCGGGTCTCCTCCGCGGCGGCGAGGGCGGCCTTGGCGGCCGTGTGGTCCTCCTGGGCGATCGTGTCGTCGATGCGCGCGAGCACCTGCCCCTTGCGCACCTTCTGCCCGACCGAGACGTACACCTTCTCCACCGTGCCGTCCGCGCCGAAGGCCAGGTCGCGGATGTGGGCGTCCACGGTGCTGCCCGCCGCGGAGGCGCCGCTGACGATCGTGCCCCGCCTGGCCGACGCCAGCTCCACGCGGGCGGCCGTGGGGGCGTCGCCGCCGCCCAGGTAGACCAGCCCGGCGGCCGCCAGGACGACCCCGGCGAGCGCGAGTCCCCCGACGCGCGCGACGGTTGGCGGATTGCTCGATCTCATGGGGCCAATCCTGGTCACCGGACGTGACTCCAAGCTCAGCCCGGCCTGAGAGTTTCCTGTGTATCGCCCTCGCATGCGACCCTTCTGAGCTGCGGTTTCGATCCTCAGGGGCAGGCGGGACGCGGCCCCGCGGCGGTCAGGGGCCCGCGAGACGCCCGGCCTTTCAGCAAACCTTCAGGGACGGCGGAGGTTCGCCCAAGCGGCGTGGTCCAGGCTCAGTGGTCGTGAAGCTGTCGACGAAGCGCAGAGCGCTGATCGTGAACGGCGCCCTCGGGGTGCTGTTGCTGGGAGGCGCGGGCGTCGCGTACGCCTCCCTGAACGGGGGCTCCTCCGCGGAGGCGGCGCCCTCCACCACGCCGGTCACCCGGGGCACCGTCCTGTCCTCGGTCTCGGCCTCCGGCGCGGTGGAGAGCGCGAACACCCGGTCGCTGAGCTTCGGCACGAGCGGCACGGTCGAGAAGATCTACGTCGAGAGCGGCGACAAGGTCACCAAGGGCCAGATCCTCGCCCGGGTCGACGACACGGCGGCAGAGGAGGACCTGGACGCCGCGGCGGCCTCCCTCAGTGCGGCCGAGGACGGCGACACCACCACCGCGTCGGGCTACTCGCAGTACATCCAGGCGAGGAACGCCTACCGGGACGCCAAGCGGACGCTGGACGGCACGGTGCTCAAGGCGCCGTTCGGCGGCACCATCACCGCCGTCAACGGCGCCGTCGGCGGCTCGTCCGCAGGGTCGGGCGGCTCCTCCACGGGTTCCTCGGGCGGTACGGGCTCCTCGGCCGGGTCGGGCGCGCGGGCGAGCGGATCGTCCGGCGGCTCCTCGGCGGGCTCGGGCTCCTCCGGCTCCTCCGGGTCATCGGGGTCCTCCGGCGGCTTCATCGACATCGCCGACACCAGGAGGCTCCAGGTCGTCGGCGACTTCACCGAGTCGGATGTGACCAAGCTGAAGTCCGGTCAGACCGCGACCGTCACCTTCGACGCCCTGCCCGGCGTCACGGCCTCCGGCAAGGTGACGGTGATCGACCCGGTGGCGCAGACCAGCAACAACGTGGTCCAGTACGCCGCCACGATCTCCCTCACCGACGTGCCGAAGACCGTGCGCCTGGGTCAGACGACGAGCGTCCAGGTGATCGTCGCCAAGGCGGACGACGTGCTGACCGTCCCCACCTCGGCGGTCAGGACGGCGGGCGGCCAGGACACCGTCACCGTCCTGTCCAACGGCAGGCAGGTCGCCAAGACCGTCGAGGTCGGGGTGAAGGGGGACACGCTGACCGAGATCAGGTCCGGCCTGTCGGAGGGCGACGCGGTGGTGCGGAGCACGACGGCCGGCACGGGCGGCCTGCAGGGCGGCTTCCCCGGTGGTGGCTTCCCCGGCGGCGGCGCCGTCCGCATCGGCCGCGGCGGAGCAGGCCAGTGACCCCCTGGGAGAGCGCCGGCGGCGGCCGGGACGGCGCCGCGCCGCGCGCCGGCGGCCAGGGCGGTGGAGACACGCGCGCCGGCGGCCAGGGCGGTGGAGACACGCGCGCCGGCGGCCAGGGCGGTGGAGACACGCGCGCCGGCGGTCAGGACGGCGGCGTGCCGCACCATGGGTCCGGCCTGCCGGTGCGGCACGCGGGCGGCCGCACCCCGCCCGTCCTCGACGTGCGGCGGGTCACGAAGGTCTACGGCGAGGGGGACACCGGCGTCCAGGCGCTGCGCGGCGTCACGCTCGCGGTCGAGCGGGGCGACTTCGTCGCCATCATGGGCGCCTCCGGCTCCGGCAAGTCGACGCTGATGAACATCCTCGGCTGCCTGGACGTGCCCAGCGCCGGCGCGTACCTCATCGACGGCACCGACGTCGGTGCGCTCGACGACCGGCAGCTGGCGATCCTGCGCAACCGGAAGATCGGTTTCGTCTTCCAGTCGTTCAACCTCATCCCCCGCATGACCGCGCTGGCCAACGTGGAGCTGCCTCTCGCGTACGGAGGGGTCGGCGCGGGCGCGCGCCGGCGGCGGGCCCTCGCGGCGCTGGACCAGGTGGGGCTGTCCGACCGCGTCCAGCACGAGCCGAACGAGCTGTCCGGCGGCCAGCAGCAGCGGGTCGCGGTCGCCCGCGCCCTGGTGACCGCGCCGTCGCTGCTGCTGGCCGACGAGCCGACCGGCAACCTGGACACCAAATCCACGGCCGACGTGCTGGCCATCCTCGACCGGCTGAGCGACGCCGGCCGCACGATCGTCCTGATCACGCACGAGGACGATGTGGCCACGCACGCCAAGCGGGTCGTCCGCCTGGTGGACGGCCAGGTCGTCGAGGACCGGCGGCAGGCTCCCGTCGACGGACCGCCGCCCCGGCTGTCCTCCCAGGTGGTGAGGGACCGATGAACGCCCTGGAAGTCCTGCGCTTCGCCGTGCGCGGCCTCACGGCCAACAAGATGCGCAGCGCGCTGACCACGCTGGGCATCCTGATCGGCGTCGCGGCGGTCATCATGCTGGTCGCCGTCGGCGAGGGCTCCTCGCAGGCGATCCAGCAGAACATCCAGCGTCTGGGCTCCAACACCCTCACCGTCATGCAGTCGTTCACCGGCGGCGGAGCGCGTGGCGGGGGTGGCGGCGGCGGGGGCGGCGGAGGGTTCTTCGGCCTCGGCGGCGGGGGCGGCAGGAACCAGCAGCAGGCCGCCACCGGCCCGCGCACCCAGGCCAAGGAGCTGACCCTGGACGACGCCAGGGCGCTGGCCGACCCGGCGAACGCCCCGTCGGTCAAGAGCGTGTCCCCCGTCGTCACGGCCTCGGCGCAGACGGCGACCTACCAGGGGGCGAGCCACGCGATCGCGCAGCTCGTCGGCACCTATCCCAGCTACTTCGAGGCATCGAACAAGCCGGTGGCCAAGGGGTCGTACTTCTTCAACGAGGACGTGCTGGCCGCCCGCAAGATCATCGTCATCGGGCGGACGGTGGCCGACGACCTGTTCGGCTCCGTGGACCCCGTCGGCAGGCAGATCACGATCAGCGGGGTGCCGTTCACGGTCGTGGGCGTGCTGAAGACCGCCGGGTCGGCCGGCTTCCAGGACGCCGACGACGTCGCGGTCGCGCCGCTTCCGGCCGTGCAGCAGAGCCTCACCGGGTTCGGGCCGCTCGGCCAGATCATCGTCCAGGCCAAGAGCGCGACGGCGGTCGACGCGGCCCAGTCGGAGATCACCCAGACCCTCGACCAGCGGCACGGCATCACCGGCACCGCCACCGCCGACTACCGGATCCTCAACCAGGCGACGCTGCAGGAGACGGTCAGCGCCGCGACCGGCACCTTCACCGTGCTGCTGGGGGCCGTCGCCGCGATCAGCCTGCTGGTGGGCGGCATCGGCATCACCAACATCATGCTCGTGACCGTGACCGAGCGGACCCGCGAGATCGGCATCCGCAAGGCCATCGGCGCGCCGCGCGGCGCGATCCTCGGCCAGTTCCTCGCCGAGGCCACGATGCTCAGCCTGATCGGCGGGCTGCTCGGCGTGGCCATCGCGCTGATCGGCACCAGGTTCACCATCGCCGGCGTGCGGCCGGTCGTGGTGCCGACGTCGATCGTGCTGGCCCTCGGCGTCTCGGTCGCGATCGGCCTGTTCTTCGGCAGCTATCCGGCGAACCGGGCGGCGAAGCTGCGTCCCATCGAAGCGCTGCGGCACGAGTGACGTAGGGCCGTCGCACAAGGAGTGATCATGAGTACGAGCAGGCGCAAGCCGTACACGACGGAGGAACCGGTGACGGCGCACGAGCTGCTTTCGACCTCGCCCTTTCAGGACGACCTGGACGACGAACTCGCGGCCCGCCCCGAGCGGCGCCGGATGTCCACGCTGACCATGGCCCTCGCCGCGGCCGTGCTGCTGGTGGCGGGCATGGTCGTGGGCATCCAGCTGCAGAAGCTCTGGGGCGCGGCGAGCTCCCGGCAGGCCGCGATCCAGGGCCTGCCGGCCGGCGCGGGCGGCGGCGCGGGCGCCGGGCAGCGGGCCGGCGGGGGCGGCAGGTTCGGCTTCCCCGGCGCGGGCCAGGGCCAGGGCAGGAACGGAGGGCAGGGGCGGACTGGCGCCGGGGGCGCGGGCGGCGCGTTCGGCGACCTCACGGTCGGCACGGTCAAGCTCGTCGACGGCGGCAAGATCTACCTGGAGACCACCGGAGGCGGCATCGTCACGGTCAAGACCTCCGGCGGCACCAAGGTGCAGGTCAGCAAGGAAGGCAAGGTCAAGGACCTCAAGCCGGGCAGCACCATCGTCGTGCAGGGCGAGCGCGGCAGCGACGGCTCGGTCACCGCCACCTCGGTGAACCAGGGCGGCGCCGGCGGCTTCGCCGGCCCCCGCGGACGCGGCTGATGGACGCCCCAGCACGCCCTGGCCCCCCGGCGAGCCCCGCCTCCACCGCACGGGGTGCCTCCCTGGCACGGAAGGCCTCCCCGACGTGGAGCGCGTCCCCGACGTGGAGCGCGTCCCCGGCATGGAGCGCGTCCCCGGTACAAAAGGCTTCCCCGGTGCGGGGAGGTTCTCGTGTCCGGTGAGGCCAAGCTGCTCGTCGTCGACGACGAGCCGAACATCCGCGAGCTGCTGTCGGCGACGCTGCGCTACGCGGGGTTCGACGTCGTGACCGCCGCGGACGGGCGCGAGGCCGTGCAGCTCGTCGACCGCGTCCGGCCCGACCTGGTGGTCCTCGACGTGATGCTGCCGGACATGGACGGCTTCGCCGTGGCGAACCGGCTGCGTGCCGGCGGCAGGCGCACCCCGGTTCTCTTCCTCACCGCGCGGGACGAGACCGAGCACAAGCTGACCGGGCTCGGGCTCGGCGACGACTACGTGACCAAGCCGTTCAGCCTGGAGGAGGTGCTGGCCAGGATCCGGGCCGTGCTGCGCCGCACGCGGGGCGACCTTGACCTGCCCACGCGGCTCCAGGTGGCCGATCTCGAGCTGGACGAGGAGGGCCACCAGGTGTGGCGCGGGGGCGTCCGGGTGAAGCTGTCGCCGACCGAGTACAAGCTGCTGCACTACTTCATGGTCAACGCCGGGCGGGTGCTGTCCAAGGCGCAGATTCTCGACCACGTCTGGAACTACGACTTCGGCGGGGACCGGAACGTGGTGGAGTCCTACGTCTCCTACCTGCGGCGCAAGGTCGACACCGTCGAGCCGCGGCTGATCCACACGCTCCGGGGAGTGGGCTACGTCCTGCGCGCCCCACGCCGGTGACCGTCCTCCCGCACCTCGGATGAGCGCACGATGAGCCCGGTCCGCAGGATGAGCCCGATCCGTGCGACGAGCGCGCTCCGCAGGATGATCCCGGTCTGGGCGATCAGCCCGGTCCGCAGGATGATCCCGGTCCGTGCGATCAGCCCGGTTCGTGCGATGAGACGGTGGGCGGCCCGGTCGCCGTTGTGGCTGCGCCTGGTCGCGGGGACGCTGGCGCTGGTCACCCTCGCGATCGCGCTGACGGGTGGCGCCGCCGTCCAGCTCCTGCGCGGCTACCTCGTCGACCGTGTCGACCAGCAACTGCGGGTGGCCGCGCAGCTCCGGCGCGACCCCGCGGTCCAGCAGCAGGTACGCGACGTGACCCGCCCGCTCAAGCAGTTCGGCCTGTTCTACATGGCCGTGCTCCGGCCGGACGGCGGCGTCGAGCGCACCCTGCAGGAGCCGCCCGGCTCCTCGCCGCCGGTGCTGTCGCCGGCCCAGGCCGGCGGGGCGGCCTCCGCGCGGCCCCGCCCGTTCACCGTGGAGTCCGGCGAGGGGACGCGCTGGCGGGCGATCGTGGTCGCCGACGACCGGCGGATCCGCGTGATCGCCGTCCGCATGGACGACATCGACGCCACCGTCACCCGGCTCGCCGTCATCGTCGCCAGCGTCGGCGGCGGCGCGCTGCTGGCCCTGGGCCTGGCCTGCAACTGGCTGGTCCGGCGCAGCCTGCGTCCCCTGGGGGAGATCGAGCGGACCGCCGGCGCCATCGCCGGCGGCGACCTGTCCCGCCGCCTGCCCCCGCGGCACCGCCGGACGGAGATGGGACGGCTCGGCAGGGCCATCAACGGCATGCTCGCCCAGATCGAGGCCGCCTTCGACGACCGCGAGGCCTCCGAGATCGCCGCGCGCAAGTCGGCCTTCGAGGCCCGCCGGTCGGAGGACCGCATGCGCAGGTTCGTCGCCGACGCCTCCCACGAGCTGCGCACCCCGCTGACCTCCATCAGGGGCTTCGCCGAGCTCTACCGGCACGAGGCCCCGAGCCTTGAGGAGGCGGCCAGGCTGCTGCGCCGCATCGAGGACGAGGCCACCCGCATGGGCCTCCTCGTGGACGACCTGCTGCTGCTCGCCCGCCTCGACCAGCAGCGCCCGCTCGAACGGCAGCCGGTCGACGTGCTCAGCGTGGCCGCCGGCGCCGTCCTGGACGCCCAGACGCTCGCGCCGGACCGCGAGATCGACCTGGTCCGCCTGGACGGCTCCGACGGGACGGTCACCGTGACCGGCGACGAGGCGCGGCTGCGCCAGGTGGTCGCCAACCTGGTCGGCAACGTCCTGCGGCACACCCCCGCCGGCACCGCGTTCCGCGTCGGCGTGGGCAACCTGGACGGGCACGTCGTCATCGAGGTGGCCGACGAGGGGCCGGGGCTGCCGGTCCAGGACGCCGAGCGGGTCTTCGAGCGCTTCTACCGCGCCGACCCTTCGCGCACGCGCAATGGGGCGGGCGGGACGGGGCTCGGCCTGTCCATCGCCGCCGCCCTGGTCCAGGCCCACGGAGGCGTGATCACCCTCGACAGCGACCCCGGCCACGGCGCCACCTTCCGCGTCGCCCTGCCCACCGACGCGACCCCGTCCTGACCACGTCCCGCTGCTCATCGACGCTGGCCCGTCCTCACCGCACCGGAGCCGTCCAGTGACGGCGACCCCGTCCTGACCGCGCCGGGGCTCGGTGTTGACAGCGGAAATTCAGCTTTGTCGTACCTGGCGCTGAGTTTGGTGGCCTTCCATGGATACCGCCAGAGTCCCTCGGTCCCCCGATGGAGTTCACTTCGTGAATGCGTTGCCTCATGTCATCGGCGTCGCGGCGGTGGCCACCGTCCTGCTGGCGTCCGGCTGTGGTTCCGACTCCGCCACGACCGGCGCCCAGCCTGCACCGGGCCGGACCGGTGGCGCTCCCGCCGCGTTCGTCGAGTGCATGCGCAAGAACGGCGTGAACATGCCCACAGGCCGCCCTGGCGGCGCACCCACGGCTCAGCCGGGCGGTTCCCCGTCCGCTCGGCCGAGCGGCGGACCGAGGGGCTTCGGCACCATGTCACCGCAGATCCGCAAGGCGTTCGAGGCGTGCCGCTCGCTGATGCCGCAGGGCCGCGCGGGTCAGGGCGGCCGGCGCGGCGGCTTCGACCCCTCGGTGCTCGCGGCCTTCCGGTCCTGCATGAAGGACAACGGCGCCGACCTGCCGGCCGGCGGCGGCGTGCGCCGGTTCGACACCAAGGACCCGGCCGTCGCCAAGGCCCTGGAGAAGTGCCGCCCCCTCCTGCCCACCCCGGCCGTCACCCCGACGGCCGGCTAGGGGCCGTCCGTCCGGGTTCGCGGGGGTTCATCCAGCCGGCCTTGGCCGCGAGGACGGCCGAGGCGGCGTACTCGGGACGTGGTCAGCCGGGGAACGCCCCGGTGAAGCCGGGGAAGCTCCCGGTGAGCAGGGCCCACCCCTCCGGCCAGTCGCCGAGGCCGGAGTCGGCGTTGATATGACCCTTGCGCCCAATGGGCACGAGGTCCGCGCCGATGGTCGCGGCGACCTCGGCGGCGTGCCCCGGGGAGCCGTACGGGTCGTCGTCGCTGGCGACCACGACCGTCCTGAACGGCAGCCGCCGGTGCTTCGGCGCGTCGAAGCCCACCGCCTGCGCGGGGAAGTCCGGCCCGTGCACGTCGGGCACGGCGACCAGGAAGGCGCCGGCCACGTCGTCGTTCTTGTGCTGCGCGGCCCACTCCGTCACCAGCGTGCAGCCGAGGCTGTGCGCGACGAGGATCACGGGACCCTCGACCGCGCGCAGGGCCTGGTCGAACTCGCGCACCCACACGTCGCGGACCGGGGCGTGCCAGGAGGAGTGTTCCACCCAGAGGCCGCCCGGCACCCGGGCGTGCCAGATGGCCTGCCAGTGGCCCGGGCCGGAGTTGCCGAATCCGGCCAGGTACACCAGGGCGGGCCCGTGTGTGGCGTCCATGCTCAGACCTCGTACTCGACGCCGACGCCGTCGAAGCGCAGGCGGTCCTGGATGGCGACGCGTTCGTCGTTCTTGTCGTAGCCGGACAGCAGGCCGGCCTCCATCAGCCGGATGACGATCTGCGAGCTCACCTCCCGCACCCCGGAGTCGCTGAGCTGCTTGATCAGGGTCTTGTAGCTCACCGTCTCCTTGACGACGCCCTGGAAGATCTCGCGCTGCTCCTCCTCCACCGGGAACTTGATCATGTCGGTGCCGTCCTCGTTGGCCAGCACCTGCTTGCGCTCCAGCCGGAAGCTCGTCGGCTCGACCTTGTAGTACGGCTTGAGCCGCACCTCGTCGCCGGTCCACCGCAGCCGCGTGATGCGGTTCAACTGCTTGGTGAGACCGCTGATCCAGCGCATCCGGGCGAAGTTGAGCTCGTTCTCGGAGAACTCGTCGCTCAGCTCCTTGCGCTGGTGCCGGCCGATGGCGATCATCGTGGACGCCCGGTCCCGGAAGTCGGCCACCGACGTCGTCGGGTTCTCAAGGTCGTCTTGGACCAGCCGGTCGAACCAGCGCAGGCGGGACAGCCGGGCGTCGTCGGACTCGCTGATCCGGCGCTTGCGCCAGAACTCCGACTCCGGCTCGGTGAAGGAGGCGAAGGTGTAGAACGAGGCGAGGAACTCGTGGTACTGCTCGTAGGTCTCGCGGTAGCTGCGGTTGTACCAGGCGTGGACCTCCTCGCGCTCGTCCTCGAACCGCGTGATCCGGTCGATCGCGGACGCCGCGCTGACCGCCGACTGCGTGGCCAGGTGGACGCCCTGGGAGAACAGCGGGTCGGTGAAGCACGCCGCGTCGCCGCACAGGAAGTAGGCGCCGCCGGAGAACCATTCGGAGTCGTAGGACCAGTCGTGGACGATGCGCACCTCGTCGACCATCTCGGCGTCCCCGAGGATGGCGGTGGCCCGGACGGCCTGGGCCAGGGTCTCGCGGTAGAAGCGGTCGGGGCCCAGTTCCTTGACCTCGCCCGCCTTGGAGCGGTCTACCACCAGGCCGACGCTGTAGAGGTCGCCCTTGAGAGGGATCATCCACACCCAGCCGTCCTGGAAGGTGATGGAGAAGGTGGTGCCGTTGAGGTCGCCCTCGAAGGGCTGCTTGCACTTGAAGTAGGACCACACCGCGAAGTTCTTGTAGAACTCGTCGTAGCGGCGCACCTTGAGCTGCCGCGCCAGCGGGCTGCCCGCGCCGCCGGCGTCGATGACGAAGTCGCTCTCGACCACGCGGGAGTCCTCGCCCTGCCGCACCGTCAGCGAGACGCGGCCGGGGTCGGAGATGTCCACGTCGCTCACGGCGGCGCCCTCGAAGACGGAGATGCCGCGCTCGCGGACCTCGTCGAGCAGGAGGGCGTCGAACTCCTCGCGCTTGACCTGGATGGCGTGGTCGAAGACCCACGGGGCCGTCTTGGGGGTGGCGAAGGAGAAGGTCCAGGGGGCCTGGTCCTGGCCCCACAGGAAGGTCGCCGAGGGCTTCTTCACGAAGCCCGCCGCGTCGATCTTCTCCTGCAGGCCCAGCCGGTTGAGGATCGACAGCGTTCCGGGCAGGAACGACTCGCCGATCCGATATCGGGGGAAGTGGCCCTTCTCGTAGACCTCGACCTCGTGGCCGAGCTTGTTCAACGTCAGGGCGGCCACGCACCCGGCGGGACCCGCGCCGATCACGGTGACCTTCGCTCGCTTCATGATTGCCTTCCTCAGGACGTCTTGATCGACTTGATGCGGTTGGGAACCAGGTGGGAGTGGCCGCTCGGCGCGTCCTCGAACAGGGTGATGCCGGCCTGGAACCTGCTGCCGCTGCCCGCGTCCACTCCTGGGGCGACGGTGCAGCTCAGGCCGAAGAAGTTGTCGTCACCGATCTCGACGCCGCTCCCGCAGTGGAAGTTGGGCGCGAGGAAGTTGTTCGAGCCGATGCGCGAGTGGTGCCCGATGGAGCAGTGGTAGTGGACGATGTTGAACCCGCCGAGAACGGCGCCCGCGCCGATGTAACAGTCAGGCCCGATGATGTTGCCGGGGCCGAGGAGCTGCGCGGTGTCGACCCGGGCCGCCGGGTGTACGACGTTGACCGCGTCGAGGTCGTGGTCGTCGACCAGGCCGTCGATCAGCCGCCGCCGCTCGGCCGGGTCGGTGAGGGCGAGCACGACGCGGACGCCGGGGTGGGGCTCGAAGTCCGCGAAGGGGAGGCAGCGTTCCACGGGCGCGTGCACGGGCTCTCCGGGAACGGCCAGGTAGCGTGCCACGCGGTGGTCGTCGTGCCCGGCGGCGACCAGGTCGTCGAGGTAGCGGGTGACCTCGACCGCGAACGTCCCCGCCCCGATCACGACGAGAGCGGCGTCGGTCATGGCGTCGACCTCTTCTTCTTGAACCGCTCCGACACGGTGACCGAGTCGATCAGGTTGACCTTGGTGGGCATCTTGAAGGCGTCGACCTTGCCGGTCAGGAAGTCGGCGACGTGCCTGCGCAGCTCCGCGCGGGTCATCTCGCCGCGCGGCCTGACGTCCGCGCACACCGACTGCCCGGTGATGGCGTTGGGCCTGCCGTAGACCACGCAGTCGTCGATGAGCGGGCTGCCGAGCAGGATCGACTCCAGCTCCAGCGGCAGCACCTTCTCGCCGCCGACGTTGATGACCTCCGTGGCGCGGCCCTTGACGGTCATGTAACCGTCGGCGTTCTGCTCGACCAGGTCGCCGGTGCGGAACCAGCCGTCCTCGGTGAGCGCGTCGCTGGGGTAGTTGAGGTAGCCGAGGAACTGGGTGCGGCTCTTGAGCTGCAGCTCGCCGTCGACGACGCGGTGCTGGACGTTCGCGTCGTCGATCCGGAAGTAGGTGCTCCGCGAGGACTCGCTGGTGGTCGTCGAGATCCCGGTCTCGCTGGTGCCGAACGTCTGCAGCAGCCTGACCCCGGGGAAGGCGGCGTTGACCCGCGCGAGCAGTTCCTGCGGCATCGGCTCGGTGCCGTAGGTGATCAGGCGCAGGCTGCTGAGGTCGTACTCGCGGTGGTAGCCGCCGATCAGGATCAGGTTCAGGAACGTCGGGCTGGTGGGCAGCAGCCTGATCTTGTGCTTCTCGATGAGCGCGCAGATCTCCTCCGGCGTGCGGCGCCGGGGCACGATGGCGGCCCCGCCCATGCGCAATGCGCCGAGCAGCGAGTTGAGGCCGCCGATGTGGTCGAAGAGCAGGAACATCAGGATGTTGGCGGGGCGGCCCGCCGTCCGCGCCCGGGTGCCGAGCTTCTCGGCGACGATCGCGTCCAGGTCGTGCAGGATCGCCTTGGGTTCGCCGGTGCTGCCGCTGCTCAGCAGGACCAGGCCGGAGGCCCCGGCGGCGATCAGAGAGTCGTAGGCGCCGGTGGCGGGCGCCCCGGCGATCGCCTCGATCTCCACCTCCGCGCCCACCCGCATCAGGTGCCGCGGCGAGCAGGACCTGGTGACGGTGGCGAGCACCGGGTCGGTGAGGTTCACCACGGGCACCAGGACGTTCCGGTTGAGGTAGAGCGCCAGAAGCGCCGCGATCGAGCGGAAGGAGAAGTCGCCGTTGAGCACCACGACGTCGTGGGGCGGCACCCCGTGCTCCGCCAGGAACGTTCCCAGCCGACGGGTCTCGTCGGCCAGATCGCGGTAGCCGTACGCCGCGTCCGCGTCGACGACCGCGGTGCGGTCGCCGAGTTCGTCGAACCGGGCGAGAATCGCGTCCCGCATTTCAGTGAACACCCCCAAGGAAGAGCGTCTCGCCCGTGACGAACGAGGACTCCGGAGAGATCAGGAACTCGACCGGCCCGGTGATGTCGGCCATCGTGCACATGCGTTTCAGCGTCTGCCGCCCGATCAGGGCGTCGATCTTCTCTCTCGGCACGGTGCGGGTGAGGACGGTGTGCACCGGCGGCAGGCCGATGCCGTTCACCCGGATGCCGAGGTCGGCGACCTCTTTGCTCATCACCCGCGTGAGCTGCTCGACGGCGCTCTTGCTGGCCGAGTAGACCAGTTGCCCGGCCAGCGCCCAGGGGACGGCGACGGTGGAGACGTTGAGGAGGGCCGGGGAGCCGCTGCTCTTCTGGAGCAACTTGACGCTCTCGCGGCAGCAGTTCAGCACCGCGAAGAAGTTGACGTCGAAGATCCGCCGGGCGACGTCCTCGGGCGTCATCATGAAGTGGTTCATGGTGGCGACCCCGGCGTTGTTGACGACGGCGTCGAGGTATCCGTGCTCGGCCCGGACGGCCCGGCACATCGCCTTGATCCCTCTGCTGTCGGTGAGGTCCACTTCGTGGTGGCGGTAGCCGGGATGCTCGATGGTGGAGGGCCTGCGGCTGCACCCCACCACGTGGTGGCCGCGGGCGAGGAAGTGCTCGGCCAGGGCCTTGCCGATACCGGTCCGGGTGCCGGTGATCATTATGATCATGACGCGGTGCGGCCCGCCCCGTCCGTGCGGTCCGTCGTGGTCACCGGCTCAGCCGCCCAGCCGCACCGGCTCGGCGTCCGCACCGGGCGCGTCGCCGGCGTCGCCCCCGGCGAGCCGCATCTCCTCCTCGATGAAGTCGATCAGCCGCCGGACGCTGCTGAACGGGCTCATCCGGCGGGAGACGGCCTTCTCCGAGGTCAGCGAGATCTCCACGTCGTACTCGTCCTCCAGTTCCTCCTCCACCCGGGCGAGGAAGTTGACCAGGTGCATGGAGTCGAACACCCCCGCGTCGCCGTAGAGCACCACGCCGGGCAGGTTCTCGGTCGGGATCTTCTCGCCCCTGCGCTCGTTGAGCTCCTCGACGACGCCGGTGATCAACTCGAGCAGTCGGTCGTGCATGACGGTGCCTTTCGTTCGGGCTGGGCGAGCGGACTTCCTGCCCGCCCGGTGGCGGGGCCGCGGTCACGCCACGGCGGGCTCATCGGGTTCCGGTTCCTGTTCGAGCGCGTCATGTCGCTCCGCGTGCCTGAGCCGCGCGCCCACCACGGTGGCGGCGGCCGCGGTGAGCAGGAACAGCGCGGCCAGGGCGACCATCCCCGAGGTCCGCAGGCCGAGCACGACGGCCAGGAGCACCGGGCCGACGATGCCCACGGCCGCCCCGCCGAGGCTGAACACCGAGAGGTACTCCGTGCGCAGGTCCGGGGGCGCGTGCCGGTAGGACAGCTCCCAGCCGCCGACCGCCTGGAGCATCTCGCCGCAGGTCAGCAAGATGGTGGCGACGACCAGCAGAGTGATCGTCAGCCAGGCGTGGGAGTACGACGCGGCGACCAGGACCAGGCTGGAGGCCGCCAGCGTGACGCCGGCGCCGCGCAGCGCCCGGGTGCCGCCGCGCGAGTCGCCGACCCGCTTGGCGAAGTGGACCTGGAGGGTGATCGCCAGCACCGTGTTCACCGTGATCAGGCCGCTGAGCAGGCCGGGCGGGGCGTCGGTCGACTGCACCAGCCAGAGCGGCAGGCCGATGCCGAACAGCACGGTGTGCAGGAACAGCACGCCGTTCACGGTGGTCAGCGCGAGGTAGCGGCGGTCGCGCAGGACCGGCAGCAGGCCGCTGTGCCAGCGGGCGGGCCGGTCCGCGGGGGCCGCCACCTGTACGTGGAGCAGGCCGAAGAGCCCGGCGGAGGCGACGCAGCACAGGGCGCCGATCAGCAGGATCGACCGGAGCATCCAGACGCCGCCGAGGCTGAGGAACGGCGCGGCGGCCAGGGCGCCCAGGCACATGCCCACGTTCGAGACCGAGCCGATGACCCCGAGCGACTTGGTCTGGTCGCGCTCGCCGGCGACGGCGCCCACCACGAGCTGGACCATGGGGAGCACCGGCCCCTGCGAAATCATGAACAGGGAGGCGAAGAGGGTGAAGGTCCAGACGTTGTCGGCGAAGGCCAGGGCGGCCAGCCAGGCCGCCCGCCACACCTGCACCATGCGCAGCAGTTGCAGCGGCCCGAAGCGCCTGGCCAGCATGCTCACCGGCACCGTGGTGAGGAACCCGGCCAGGCCGGCGACGGTGAGGCCGGTGCCGACCTGCGCGGTGCTCAGCCCCACGCCCCTGACCAGGAAGACGGTGCCGCCGGCCAGGTAGAGGCCGCTGCCAGTGGCGTAGACCACGACGGCGGCCACGATGAGGCGGCCGTCCCTGCTCGGCAGGATGTAGCTGCCGAGCAGGCGCCGCAGCGCGTTCGAGAAACCGCTCACGAGGCGCCCCCGATCGGCTCCATCTCCGCCCGCACCAGCTCCGACGCCCGGTCCAGCGCCCGCCCGCAGTCGTCGGGGGTGTCCCCGGTGACGATCACGGCGGCCAGGCGTGGCACCACGCCGCGCGGCGGCAGCAGCAGTCGCGCGCCCGGCTCCGCGAGCCGGACCACCTCCACCACGCCCGGCACGGCCGCGGCGCCGGCCACCTCGAGGGAGCCGACCACGCCGTCCTGGGGCGGGTAGAGGAAGCGCACCTCCGCGCAGATGTCGCGGGACTGTCCCGCCTCGGGCCGCAGGCCGAGGGCGAGGTCGATCGCCGCGGCGGTCAGGTCGACGCCGGTCGCCAGCTTGCCGAGGTAGGGGATGAAGTCGCCGCCGAGGCGCCCGTTGAGCTCGACCAGACGCGGCCCGGCCGCGGTGAGCCGCACCTCCGCGTGCGTGAGGCCGGTCTGCACGCCCAGCGCCCGGTGCGCCTCGACCAGCAGGTCGATGAGGTCGTCCGCCCACGGCTCGGCCCGCCAGGGCGAGACCAGGTGGCCGACCTCCTCGAAGAAGGGGTCGAAGCCGAGCCGCTTGCGGGCCACGTTCACCGGCCGCGCGTCCCCGTCGTGGACGACGGAGTCGACGCTGATCTCCGGCCCGGACAGGAACTCCTCCAGCAGCAGGCCCTTTAGGGGGTCAAGGCCCGGGTAGGCCGCCTCGATAGCGTGGTGGTACACCTCGGTCAGCTCACCGGCGTCGTGCGCGATCACCACGCCGACGCTGCCCGCGAGCGATCGCGGCTTGACCACCACCGGGTATCCGATGGCGTCCGCTTCCCGCAGCGCCTCCTCCCGGCTCCGTACGTGGGCGAAGCGGACTCCGGGAAGCCCGGCCTCGCGCAGCAGCCGGCGGGTGGCCAGCTTGTCACGGCAGTTGCGCGCCGCGGACGGGGACATGTGCGGCAGGCCGAGCCGCGCCGCGGCGGCGGCGGTCACCTCCAGCAGCACCTCGTCCCAGGTGAACACGCCGGCCGGGCCCGGGGCGCCGGCGACGCACTCGCCCACCGCCCGGGTCAGCGCGTCCGCTCCGGAGTCGGCCACGGTGCGGTGACCGGCGAGGTAACCCGACTGCCAGGTGGGTTCGGCGGCGGCGACCAGCGTCACCTCGCAGCGGGCGGCGGCGTCGGCGAACGCGTACTCCCGGTAGGGCCGGCCGCCGCTGCCGACGAGCACGACACGCTCGGGCGCGTCCGGGGCGACCGGGACGCAGCGGAAGTCGAAGTCTCTGATCGTCCGGCGGATCGCCGCCTCGACCTCGGCGGTGGTGGTGCCCCGGTAGCGGAACCGGGCGCCGGAGTGCTCGTATCCGGCGTGGCCGGCCAGTGTCCGGCCGACCACGGGCACGCGCTCGGCGTAGGGACCCGCGTGCTCGCCGTCCGCCGTCCGGCCGGCCCGCTCCCCGCCGGACGGTCGCGGCCCCGCGGCGACGACCCGGCACGGCCGGGCGACCGGAGTGGGCACCAGCAGCCAGCCGCCGCGTTCCGTCCCGCTCAGGGAGCGGCAGGCGCCGGGCAGGGGCTCGCCCATCTGGAGGGCGAAGGCGGCCGCCATCAGGTCGACACCATGCACCTCTTTCCAGACGAACGGCACCTCCGCGCCGCCGGGGCGCGCGCCGACCTCCAGCACCTGAAGCTCGGGCCGCTCGGGCGTCCCCGACAGGAACAGCTCCAGGTGGAACACCCACGGGTCCGGTGACAGGGCGCGCACCACGCGACCGGTGAACGCACCCACCGCCTCGATCAGCAGCGGATCGTCCAGCTCCACCGAGCCGAGGGCCAGCCCCTCGGTGAACTCCAGGCAGGTGTTGACGTAACGCGACGCCCGCCAGGCGCCGAGGCCCGTTCCGGTGGACACGCCGTCCACGTGCAGGATGTCGTGGGCCAGGTAGGGCTGCACCAGCATCGGCATGTCGCGCGGGAAGGCGTACGCGTCCAGTTCCGCGGGGGAGGCGAGGCGGGTCACTCCGGCACTCGCGGTGCCGCGCACCGGCTTGACCAGCAGAGGCCAGCCATGGAGGGCGGCGAAGGCGGCGACCGCCGCCCGGTCCGGTGCGGGCGCGGTGGCCGGCACGGGGACGCCGGCCTCGGCCAGGCGCCGCGCCATGACCAATTTGTCGCGGAAGGGGGCGAGCTCGCCCGGGGTCTCTCCGGGGACGCCGAGTTCCCCGCGCAGTTCGGCCACGATGTCCAGATCGACCTCGTGCAGCGCGATGATCCGTGCCGGCCGGCCGAACTCCTCGACCAGGGATGCGACGGCGGCCCGCACCTCCTTGCCGTCCTCCGTGCTGCGGACGATGCGCACCGCCGCGGCCCCCTCCGGCAGTGACCCGGCGGCACGGCCGGTCGTCACATAACTGACGTGGAGGGCGTCGTGGTCGGCGTAGGAGGCGTAGTCCGCGTAACGGTCGCTCCATCGATGGATGACGATGATCTGGTCGGGCACCGACCCTCCCTGTGGTTGACGGACGACGATCGGTCTGCGGACGTGCGGGACGGCCTTGCGCGGCGGGAGGGGCGCCGCCTACTCGGGATCGGCGGCGGCGACCAGGATGTCCCGCAGGAGGAGCAGCAGTCCGGTGACCTCGTCGAAACCGGTGCCGGCCGAGTTCTCGCGCAGGGTGCAGGTGAGCGCCTCCCCGTCCTGCACCTGGAGGTAGAGGGGAGCCCCGATGTTGCGGCCGGCGGTGCCGGTGCGGATCTCCTCGTCGACGGAGGTGTGCTCCTGCTGGTACCGGCCGAGGTAGTTGAAGAAGTAGCGGAAGAAGCCGCTGACCGACCCCTCGAAGGTGCCGTTCACCGAGCCGGTGTAGCCGTGGGCGCGTCCGGCCTCCAGCACGTCGTCCACGTTGTACACGCTGTGCCGGTAGGAGCGCAGGGAGTCCCAGTGGACCCGGCGCACCAGCTCGTCGAAGTCCTCCCCGGCCTTTGGTTCGACCAGCAGGGGGACGATCTGGTTCTGGGCGGCGACGAGCGTCTCCCAGCGGGGGTCGCTGCGGTTGTGGGCGTAGACCGCCACCAGCAGCCGGTCGCGGCCGGTGCGGCGGTGGACGGCCAGGCAGAAGGCGGCGAGCACCACCGAGGGCAGCGAGACCGTCAGCCGGTCGGCGATGCGGCCGGCGGCGTCGGCCGCCTCCTTGGAGCCGAGCCGCGCCCAGCGGGTGGACAGCGCCGCCCTGCCCTCGGGCCCGTCGGTCCCGGGCTCCCGCTCCATCGCCGGGGCCGCCTCGAAGACGCCCGTCCAGAACTTGCGCGCCGCTCTGCGGCGGCGCTCCCGTTCCGGCGACCACTGGTCGGCGGCGAGCTCCCGGCCGCTGGGCGCCGGCTCGGGGATGCTCAGCCCGTCCAGCAGCGCGAGGAACTCCTGGTGGAGCTGGTTGATGGCCCACGCGTCCACGGCGATGTGGTGGAAGCAGATGACCAGACGGACGGGAACCTTCTCCACGGTCACCGCGCGGGCGCGCCAGGAACGGTCCACCGCGAGGTCGAAAGGATCGGCCCCGGCCCGTTCGGCCGCCTCCTCCGCCACGCGGACGGGGTCGTCGTCTCCGTCGATCGTGTCCAGGTGGATCGGCGCGGGCGGCCAGACGGCCTGGACCAGGTCGCCCTCGCCTGCGGGTTCGTAGCGGGTGCGGAGCGACTCATGGCGTCGCTCCAGCGCCTCCAGCGCCTGCTCGACCGAAGCCAGGCTCGCGCCGTCCGGAAGCGTCCAGATCTGCGGCAGATTACAGGCCTCCGGGGGAAGCCTTTGGATCGATCGCCATAAGGAAAGCTGGCCGAATGTCAACGGCGCGCGAATGACCGACAGATGCTCCACGACCTGAAACCTCACCGAAACAAATGGGTTTTGAGGAGCACACAGGCAGCGGCCCGGCCGCCCGAATGCCTCGCGGAGGGCGTCGTCTTCGTCGCCCAGGAAGAAAGTGAAAAGAATTGTCGCCGGGGGCGAACGGGCTCACCGTCTTGCTTCCGCGAAGACGCTAACGCAGCGCCCCCGCTGGAGAACAGAATGTTCTCAACAGCTGAGACGGACAGATTACCTGCTTTGATCTCAGATTATGACAATCCATGCTTTTGGTAGGCGCTCGCCGCTACCAATGGGTATGAGCCGACGCTATGGATGCCGCTCGACCCGGTATTCCGGCTGCCCGGTATCGGGGCCTTCGCTCACCCCCAAACCGGGAATCTGTTCTCACAATAGTGCGGCATCACGTGAAACACCGGCCGGATGTGAGACCGTTACCGACGGCCGGACGGCCGGTCGTCCGGCGGCGGGCCGATCACCGCGCCGCGCCCACTCGTTGGCGGCCGGTGGGGATACCTTGTCCCCGCTGGGGCATGACCGGTCGTATGGCAGGGAACAACGGGTTGCTCACGGCCCTTACGGCCCTGCGACGTCAGCTCGATCGCGATCTGTTCCCCCTCGCGATCGGGGACGTCGCGTCGCATCGTCGTGCCCTCAAGGAGCTGAGAGGCCAGCTCGACGACTACCTGCTGCCGCGCGTCGCCGCCATGGACGCCCCGCTGCTGGCCGTGGTGGGCGGCTCCACCGGGGCGGGCAAGTCGACCCTGGTCAACTCCCTCGCCGCCGCCGACGTCACCGAGCCGGGCGTGCTGCGCCCGACCACGCTCGCGCCCACCCTCGTCGCCAGTCCCGCCGACGAGGCGTGGTTCACCACGCAGAGCGTGCTGCCCGGCCTGGCCAGGACGACCGGGCGGGGACGCGGCGAGCCGGGCACGCTGCGCATCGTCACCGCCGGCAGCCTGCCGGCCGGACTGGCGCTGCTCGACGCCCCCGACATCGACTCGGTGGTCACCGCCAACCGCGAGATCGCCGCCCAGCTCCTGGCCGCCGCCGACCTGTGGCTGTTCGTCACCACCGCCGCCCGGTACGCCGACGAGGTCCCGTGGGGCTTCCTGCGCAGCGCGCGCGAACGCAGCACGGCCCTCGCGGTGGTCCTGGACCGCGTCCCCCAGGAGGCGCTGGACCCGGTGACCGCCCACCTCACCCGCCTGCTGGACGCCAACGGCCTGGGCGGGACGCCGCTGTTCACCGTCCCGGAGGTGGCGCTGCCCGAGGAGAACGCCCGCCTGCCCGAACAGGCCGTCCGCGAGGTGCGCGGCTGGCTGGCCGCGATCGCGGCCGACGCCCAGGCACGGGCCGAGGTCGTGCGCAGGACGCTGTCCGGGGCGCTGGACAGCGTCGCCGCCCGGGTGCCCGCCCTGGCCGACCAGGCCGACCGGCAGCGCGCCGGGCTCGCCGACCTGCGGCTGTCGGTGGAGTCGGCGTACGGGGCGGCGATGGCCACCTTCGACGACGGCATCCGCGACGGCTCGCTGCTGCGCGGCGAGGTGCTGACCCGCTGGCAGGACTTCATCGGCACCGGTGACCTGATGCGCTCGCTGGAGTCGCGCATCGGCTGGCTGCGCGAGCGCATCGTGGCCGCGTTCATGGGCACCCCGCCGCCCGACACCCGGCTGCGGGTCGCCCTGGAGACCGGGGTCGAGTCGCTGATCAGGTCCGCCGCCGACGCCGCCGCCGAACGCACGCTGGAGGCCTGGTCGGGCATGCCCTCGGGCCGTGACGTCATCGAGCGCGCCGGCGCGGTCACGGCCGGGCGGCTCGGCCGCGCGTCCTCGACGCTGCCCGACCGCGCCGCCTCGGCCGTGCGGGCCTGGCAGGCCTACGTGCTCGACCTGGTCGCCAAGGAGGGGGCCGAGAAGCGCACCACCGCGCGGCTCGCCTCGTTCAGCCTGAACGGCCTCGGGCTGCTGCTCATGCTCATGGTCTTCGCCTCGACCGGCGGGCTGACCGGCATCGAGGTCGGCATCGCGGGAGGCACGAGCGTGCTCAGCCAGAAGCTGCTGGAGGCGGTGTTCGGCGACCAGGCCGTGCGCGCCCTCACCCAGGCCGCGCGCGACGACCTTCGCGAACGGGTGAGCGTGCTGCTGGAGGAGGACGCCGCGCGGTTCACCTCGCTGCTGGAGGGCGTCGAGCTGCCCGAGCAGGTCTCGGCCGATCTGCGCCGCGCCGCCCAGGCCGTCCGCGACCACCGCGACGAGGTCACCACCCGCCCCACCGGCTCCCCGGAGGACGCGGCCCTCACCGGCACGCCCGGGAATCCCGAGGAGGCCATGCCCGCTCCAGGGACGCCCCAGGACTCCACCCGCTCCGACGGCTCGGCGCAGGACGCGGCCGGTTCCGAGGGCCCGCCCGGCGACGCGCCGCCTGTCCGGGATGAGCCGCCCGGCGGTTCCGTCCGGCCGCGCTCGGTGGACCGGTCGTGAAGGTCCTGAGGCGGACCAAGAGCGTGCCGCTGGACGAGCGGCTCGCCGCGCTCGCCGAGGCGGCCGAGCTGGCCGAGGGACGGCTGCAGGCGGCGGCGGTCGCGCGCGCCGCCGGCGTGGTCGCCCGGGCCGGGACGCGCCGGAGCCTGTCGGTCGAGCACACGGTCGTCGCCCTCGCCGGAGCCACGGGAAGCGGCAAGTCCTCGCTCTTCAACGCCCTTTCCGGCACCTCGCTCGCCACGGTCGGGGTGACCCGGCCGACCACCTCCACCGCGCAGGCCGCGATGTGGGACCCCGAGGGCGCCGGACCGCTCCTCGACTGGCTGGAGGTCCCGCGCCGCCACACGGTCGGCGAGGACGGCGGGATGGACGGCACGCTGTCCGGGCTCGTCCTGCTCGACCTGCCCGACCACGACTCGATCGAGGCGGCCCACCGGCTGGAGGTCGACCGGCTGGTCTCGGTGGTCGACCTGCTCGTGTGGGTGCTCGACCCGCAGAAGTACGCCGACGCGGCCGTCCACGAGCGCTACCTGCGGCCGCTGCGGCGGCACCGCGACGTCATGCTGATCGTGCTGAACCAGGTGGACCGGCTGTCCCCGCCCGCGGCCGACCGCTGCGTGCGCGACCTGCGGCGACTGCTGGAGGAGGACGGACTGTCCGGGGTCCCGGTGGTCGCGACCTCGGTCCGGGAGGGCCGGGGCGTCGCCGAGCTGCGGTCGGCGCTGGCCAGGCGGGTGGCCGACCGGCACGCCTGGGCCGCGCGCCTGGAGGCCGACGTGCGGCAGGCCGCCGACGTCCTCGCCGCCGCCTCCTCCGGCGTCCTGACCGCCGAGACCCAGGATGGGGCCGCCTCGCCGGCCGCCCTCACCGCCACCGTGCCGCCTGGCGGCGCCGCGCCGGTAAGCCGTGCCCGCGCGAATGGGACCCCAGGAAACGGGGTGACGAGAATCGAGACGTCGGCCGGGGCGCCCGCGCTCGGGGCGCCGGCCGCGCCGCCGGGGGAGCCGGAGACGTGGGCCGAGGCGTCGCGGGCGCTGGAACGGCGAGCCGAGGCCGCGGAGAAGGCGCTGCCGGACGAGCTGTCCCGGCCGCTGACCGCCGCGCTCGCGGAGGCCGCCGGCGTTCCCACCGTCGTGGAGGCCGTCCGCAAGGCCCACCGGCACCGGTCGGTCGCGGCCACCGGCTGGCCGGTCACCCGCTGGCTGCGCCGGCTGCGGCCCGACCCCCTGCGCCGCCTGCACCTGGGCGGGGCCTCGGCCGCCGCCGGCGGGCGCACGTCCATCCCGGCGGCCTCGGGCGTGCAGCGGTCCCGCATGGAGACCGCGATCAGGGACGTGGGCTCGGCCGCCTCCGCGGACCTGCCCGAGCCGTGGGCGGTGGTCGTCCGGGGAGCGGCCCGGTCACGGGCGGACGACCTGGCCGAGACCCTGGACCGCGCGGTGGCGACCACCTCGATGGGCGCCGGACGGCGGCCCCGGTGGTGGCGGGCCGTGGGCGTGCTGCAGTGGCTGGTGTTCACCGCCATGCTCGCCGGGGCCCTGTGGCTGTTCGCGCTGTTCGTCATGGACTACCTGCGGTTCCCCGAGGTCCCCACCCCGACGCTGGACGCCGTCCCCTGGCCCACCGTCCTGCTCGTCGGCGGCGTGCTCGCCGGGTTGCTGATCGCCCTGCTGTCGCGCGCGGCGGCGGCCGTGGGCGGCGCCCGCCGGGCGCGCAAGGCCAGGCGGGCGCTGTGGGGCGGCGTCGACCAGGTCGGCCGCGAGCTGGTGCTCGACCCGGTACGGGACGAACTCCACCGCGCCCGCCGCTTCGCCGAACTCCTCACCACCGCCCGCGGCTAGTTGTACTGACCACGGAGGTGCTCACCCCCAGAGGGACCGCCCAGGGGCCGACCCGGTGCGAAGTCAGGATCCAGGAGTGCTGTTCGGGGTGGGGCGGACGGTCTGGTCGGCGGTGGCGGGAGCGGTGAGGGGGTCGGGGAAGGGCGCGCCGGCGGTGATGCCGCGGGGGCCGGACTCCTCGGCGTCGGCGATGGCCTCCTCGGCGGCCTTCTGCGCCTGCGCGGCCTCGGCCTGGGCGGCGGTCTTGCCCTCGGTCACCTCGCGGGTCGCCGCGGACCTCGGCAGCGACTCGGTGAACGCCTTCGACACGCCCTGCAGCGCCGAGGTGACCTCGCTCGGGATCACCCAGAAGGTGTTGCCCTGGCCCTGCGCGAGCTGCGGGAGCACCTGGAGGTACTGGTAGGCGAGCAACTGCGGGTCGGGGTCGTTGCGGTGGACGGCCTGGAACACCTCGTCGATGGCCTGTGACTGGCCCTCGGCCTTGAGGATCGCCGCGGTGCGGTCGCCCTCGGCGCGCAGGATCGCGCTCTGCTTCTCGCCCTCGGCGGTGAGGATCTGCGACTGGCGAAGGCCCTCGGCGGTCAGGATGGCGGCGCGCTTGTCCCGCTCGGCGCGCATCTGCTTCTCCATCGCCTCCTTGATCGTCTTGGGTGGGTCGATGGCCTTGATCTCCACCCGGTTCACCCGGATGCCCCACTTGCCGGTGGCCTCGTCCAGCACCCCGCGCAGTTGGCTGTTGATGGTGTCGCGCGAGGTGAGGGTCTTCTCCAGGTCCATGCCGCCGACGACGTTGCGCAGCGTGGTGACGGTGAGCTGCTCGACGCCCTGGATGAAGTTGGCGATCTCGTACGCTGCGGCGCGCGGGTCGGTGACCTGGAAGTACAGCACCGTGTCGATGTCGACCACGAGGTTGTCCTCGGTGATGACCGGCTGCGGCTTGAAGGAGACCACCTGCTCGCGCAGGTCGATGAGCGGCCGGACCCGGTCGATGTAGGGGATCACGAAGTTCAGGCCGGGCCCGAGGGTGCGCGAGTAGCGGCCGAGGCGTTCGACGTTCCCCGCCCTGGCCTGCGGGACGATGCGGACCGACCGCAGGACGGTGAACACCGCGAGAAGGACGATCAGAATTCCGGCGATCAATGCGGCGTCCATGCTCACTCCCGGGGATACACGAGCGCGGTAGCGCCCTCGATTTCGATCACGTCCACCGTCGCGCCCGCCGGGATCACCAGCGTCTCGTCATAGGCGCGGGCCGACCATTCCTCCCCGCCGATGCGCACCCGCCCGTTCATCCCGGTGACCTCACGGGTGACGTAGGCGGCCTTGCCCACCAGGGCGGACACGCCGAAGCGCTGGACCGGCGGCTGCTTTATGTGGCGCTGGGCGATGGGACGCAGGACGACCAGGCCCGATATGGAGCCGAGAATGAACACGGCGAGCTGGATGCCGGTCGGCAGGCCGATCGCGGCGACGGCGGCGGTCAGCAGGGCCGCGGCGCCCAGCAGGCCGAGCGCGGCGGTGAGGGTGAACAGCTCGGCCGCCCCCAGCGCCGCCGCGAGTATCAACCAGAAGATCCATGACTCCATAGCCCCGGCCCTCCTATGAATGAGAACGCGTTCCGGGCTCCGGTGGTTCCTGAAACCCACGGTAGCTCCGTTTTTCCGGGCGCGGCATGACAAATGAGTCACAGCGCTCGGATCGCGGCAGGGCTCGCGATGACCTCCTCCGGGGCCGTGCTTCCCATCAGGCGGGGCCGGGCGGAATCGTGCCCGTCACCTCATGCGGGGCCGGGCGGAATCGTGCCCGTCACCTCATGCGGGGCCGGGCGGAACCATGCCCGTCACTTCACGCGGGGCCAGGCTGAATCATGCCGTCATCTCACGCGGGGCCGGGCAGGATCGTGCCCGTCACCTCCCCGAGGGCGATGCGCGTCCCGCCCGCGCCGGGAGCGGTCGCGGTGATCGTCACGGTGTCGCCGTCCTCCAGGAAGGACCGCGACTGCCCGTCGGACAACTTGACCGGCTCGGCGCCGTTCCAGGTGATCTCCAGCAGGGACCCGCGCCGCGCCGGCTCGTCCCCCGAGACGGTGCCGCTCGCGTACAGGTCGCCGGTGCGCAGGGACGCGCCGTTCACGGTCAGGTGGGCGAGCATCTGGTCGGGCGTCCAGTACATCTCGCGGTACGGCGGGCTCGACACCGGTTCCCCGTTCAGCGTGATCTCCATGCTGATGTCCAGGCCCCACGGCTCGCTCCGCCGCAGGTACGGGAGCGGCTCGGGGTCCTGCGCGCGGCCGGGGACGCGGGCGGCCTCCAGCGCTTCCAGCGGGGTCACCCAGGCCGAGACCGACGTGGCGAACGACTTGCCGAGGAACGGCCCGAGCGGGACGTACTCCCACGCCTGGATGTCGCGGGCGCTCCAGTCGTTGAGCAGCGTCACGCCGAACACGTGGTCGGCGAAGTCGCCCGCGCTCTCACCCAGCCGCGTCGGCGTCCCGACGACGAATCCCAGCTCGGCCTCGATGTCGAGCTTGGCGGTGGGCGCGAAGACGGGCTCGCCGTCCGGCGTGGCGACGCGCTGGCCGCGCGGGCGGGTGACCGGCGTGCCCGACACCACGACGGTGCCGGACCGGCCGTGGTAGCCGACCGGCAGGTGCCGCCAGTTGGGCATGAGCGCCTGGCCGCCGGGCCGGAAGATGCGGCCGACGTTGGTCGCGTGCTCCAGCGAGCAGTAGAAGTCGACGTAGTCGCCGATCTCCACCGGCAGATGGAGCCGCACCTGCCGCAGCGGGATCAGGTGCGGTTCGAGCGCCGCCCGGTTGGCCGGGGCCTCCTTGGCGTCCGCCGACAGCAGCCGCTGCAGCAGCCGCCGGGTGTCCTGCCACGCCGTGCGTCCCCTGGCCATGAAGGCGTTCAGGCTCCCGGTGGCGAACACCTCGTCGTGCAGCACGGGCGCGAGGTCGAGGACGTGGTCGCCGATGCGCACGCCGGCCCTGGCCGGCTCGCCGGGACGGGAGAACACCCCGTAGGGCAGGTTGGCGACGGTGTAGGGCGTCGCGTCGGCGCCGGGCACCCAGGTGGCGGTCACGTTGTCCTCTCTGGCGGTCACGGCCGGGCCGCGGTCGACGGCGAGCCCGAGCGCGCGCAGGTCTTCGGCCGGTGTGGCGGTGTTGCACGACCCGTAGGAGACCAGCAGCTCCCTGGCGCGCCGCGCCACCTCCACGGGTGTGGCGCGGACGAGCGCGACCAGCTCGGCCTTGTCCATGATCTCCAGGACGGGCACCGGGTCGCGTCCCTGGACGGCCGCGCACACGGCGAGCACGAGGTTCAGGAACCCGTGCCGGTAGACCCCGAGGCTCGGGTCGGGGTGCCGGACGGCGTGGTGCAGCCCGGCGGTGGCCTTGAACGGGGTGCCCTGCTCGACGCAGGCGCGGACGAAGGCGCCCAGCTCGTGCGTGGAAGGGTGGTTCTCGGGCGCGGCGCCCCCGCAGCGGACCTTCAGGCCGACCCCGGGGGGCGCCTGGTGCAGGTCGGTGGGGGGCACCTCGACGAACAGCCGCACCGCCGGGCCCGCTTCCGCCCGCCCCGCTCCCGCCTGCCCGGGTCCGGCCGGGTCCGCTTCTGTCGCCGCGTCGCGCGGCCCGCCCGGGGCCCGCGTGAGCAGGCGCCGCGCCACGGCGGCGAGGGCGGAGCCCGGGGGCAGCGGCGCCTCGAACCAGTCGACGGTGAGGGCGGGGTCCGCGGTCGCCAGGTCGGCCAGATCCGGCGGCTCGGGCGTGTCCACGATGACGCCGAGCCGTATGGGACGGGTCAGTTCGGCGCGCAGTTCGTCCAGCCGGCTCGCCGGGCACAGCAGGCGGTGGGTGAGCATCGGGTCGCCCGCGTCCTGGTCGGCGTAGTGCCGGGCCAGTGCCCGCGACATGGGCAGCGACGTGGGCGGGAACAGGCCGGCGTCGTCGACCAGGACGCCGAAGAGCGCCGCCGCCGTGTCCGTCATCGGGCCCACGTCCAGGCGTAACCGGGGTCCTCGCACGCGAGCGCGGCGTCGCCGAGGTCCAGAGGCCGGAAGGTGTCGACCATGACGGCCAGCTCGCTGGTCATGGTGTGGCCCTGCCGCACCGCCTCGACGACCGCCTCCACGGCGCCCGGCTGCGGGCCGTGGGTGAAGCCGGCCGGGTGCAGCGAGATGGAGCCGATGTCGATGCCCGACCCCTTGCGCGCGGTGTAGTCACCGCCGACGTAGAACATGAACTCGTCGGAGTCGACGTTGTGGTGGTTGTAGGGGATCGGCACGGCCTCGGGGTGGAAGTCCAGCGGGCGCGGGCAGAACGAGCACACGACGAAACCGGGGCCCTCGAAGGTCTGGTGCACCGGCGGCGGCGCGTGGGTGCGCTTCACGACCGGCTCGAAGTCGGCGATGTTGAAGGCGTAGGGGTACAGGCAGCCGTCCCAGCCGACCACGTCGAACGGGTGGTGGGCGTAGGTCAGCCGGGTCAGCCCGCCCCGGGTCCTGACCAGGACGGGCGTCTCGGCGTCCTCGATGGTCAGCGGCTCGGACGGCGCGCGCAGGTCGCGCTCGCAGTAGGGAGCGTGCTCCAGGAACTGGCCGTACTGCGACAGGTAGCGCTTGGGGGGCCGGATGTGCCCGGACGCCTCGATGGTCAGCGCCCGCACCGTCGTGCCGTCCAGGGGCACCCACCGGTGGATGGTGCCGGTGGGGATCACGACGTAGTCTCCCTCGCCGGCCTCGATCGCCCCGTAGGTGGACTCGAACCGCACCCGGCCGCCGGCGATGTAGACGCACTCGTCGCCCTTGGAGTCGCGGAACAACTCGCTGGGCCGGTCGGCGGCCGCGTACGACATGCGGACGTCGGCGTTGCCGGCCAGCGGCTGCCGCGAGGTGACCAGGTCGCCGCCGGTGGGCAGGTTCTGGGTGCGGAAGTGGCGCGGTGACAGGGGGAGGTTCGGGGACAGCGCGGTGCGCACCATGTCCGGCACGGCCTCCGCCTTGACGATCGCGGTCGGCAGGTGCCGGTGGTAGAGCAGCGAGGAGTCGGAGGAGAAGCCCTCCTCGCCCATCAGCTCTTCGGCGTACAGGCCGCCGTCGGGCTTGCGGAACTGGATGTGGCGTTTGCGCGGCACCTCGCCGACGGTGCGGTAGTACGGCATCGTCCCCTCCTGGCGTACGCATATCGGACAACGATGTCCTCTATACGTACGACGATCCGCCATCCCCCGAACGATGTCAACCTGCCCACGCCGCCACACCTGGGACATTGCCCTGATCTGGGACGCAGGCGGCGGCAGGGATCGTCAGGCGGGTCGCGCCTTCGGCCAGGGGCCGGGTCAGGCGTCGATCGCCTGGTACACCGTGGTCCAGAAGTCGTGGATGAGCCGTGCGGAATCGGGGACCGACATTCCGACCTGGGTGAGCAGGATTCCGGTGAGCCGGTTCCGCGGGTCGGCGTAGGTCGAGGTGCCGCTTCCGCCGTCCCAGCCGAACTGGCCGATGGGCGCGTAGTCGCCGCGGTAGGTGCGCACCGCCATCCCGAAACCCCAGCCGCCGTGCTGGCCCTGGCCGAACGACAGGTGGACGTTCTCGGTGGCCATGGCGCTTCGGACGGCCTGCTGCTCGGGCGTGAGGCGGTTGGTGGTCATCAGCTCGACGGCGGGCCGGGACAGGATCCGCTCGCCGCCGTGCATCCCGTGATCGAGCAGCATCCGGAAGTACGCGTGGTAGTCGTCGGCGGTGGAGACCAGTCCGCCGCCGCCGCCCTGGAAGGCCGGAGGCTGGCTCCAGCGTCCCCCCTTGGCCTCGTCCCACACGTTGAACTCTCCGCTCTGCGGGTCGGGGGCGTAGAGGGTCGGCATCCGGTCGATCTGGTCGTCGGGTACGTGGAAACCGGTGTCCTTCATGCCCAGGGGGCCGAAGACGCGTTCGCGCAGGAACGTCTCGAACGGCCGGCCCGTGACCCTGGCGACGAGCACGCCGAGCAGATCATTGCTGATGTGGTACTGCCAGCGCTCCCCGGGCTGGTGCATCAGCGGCAGCTCGCCAAGGCGGCGCATCCACTCGTCCGGCTCGGGCATCGGCGTCGGCAGGTCGGGGGTGAGCCCTTTTTCGAAGATCGCGCTCATGATCGGAGTGCCCAGTGACGTCATGTCCATGCCGAGGCCGAACGTGGAGGTCAGCAGGTCACGGACGGTGATCGGCCGCCGCGCCGGCACGGTGTCGTCCAGCGGGCCGTCGAGTTGCTTCAGCACCCGCCGGTCGGCGAGTTCCGGCAGCCACGGATCCACCACGTCGTCCAGCCGCAGCCTGCACTCGTCGAGCAGCACCATCGCCGCCGCGACCGTGACCGGCTTGGACGTCGAGGCCATACGGAAGATCGTGTCCCGGCGCATCGGCGCGCCGCCGTCATGGCGCATCGTCCCGATCGCTTCGACGTGCGTCTCGTCGCCCCGGCCGACCAGAGCGACGAGCCCGGGGATCTTCCCGGAGTCGACATGCCGCTCCAGCACCTCGCGCAGCCTGCGCAGCCCCGTGGTGGAGAAGCCGCCGTTGCCGTTTCCCATCGTGACTCTCCTCATGTGCGGCGTTCGATCCGCCGGTGTTCACCATCGTTCGGCAATCGCTGAACGTTCGCGACACTACATTGCGTTCACATATTCGTCAATGAACGACGAAGGCTTTTCTGCCTGTAAACCAAAGATATGGATGCCTTCATTGCAATGAGTGTGACGCTGAACGCAATGAATGACCGGCATTGGCTTTGCAATGGGTAGCAAGTGAACGCATACTGTGCGGCGGGTGTGCGCGCGGGGCGCCCGCGCACGTCGACAGATGGGAGACCGGAACCGATGCCCGGAGGCAGACTCACCCCCGAGGATCGTCGGCACATCGCCGCGGGCCTGGCCGAGGGGCTCGGATACGCGGAGATCGGCCGGCGGCTGGGACGGCCCGCGTCGACCATCATGCGAGAGGTCACCCGCAACGGCGGACCCGACGACTACGGGGCGGACCGGGCGCACGAGGCCACCCGGCACCGTGCGCGGCGGCACAAGCAGGCAAGGCCTGCGGCCCCGCCGATCTCCGACGGCGGCCATGGGCGTGATCCTGAGGCGGTGCGGGACTTCGCGGAGTCCTTCACCGCTCTCCTCGTCGAACAGGGCCTGCCCCGGATGGAGGCCAGGGTGCTGGCCTGCCTGTACATCACCGACGCCGGCGCTCTCACCGCCGCCGACCTGGTCCAGCGGCTCCGCGTCAGCCCGGCGTCGATCTCGCACGCCATAGCCTTCCTCGAGCAGCAGGGAATGCTCAGGAGGGAGCGGGCTCCCGGCGCGCGACGCGAACGCTATGTCATCGACGACGAGATCTGGCTCCGGTCCCTCACCGCGTCTTTGGAGATGAACGACGCCCTGGCGACCGCGTCGCGACGCGGGGCCGAGATCCTCGGAGCGGCGACCCCCGCGGGCGCCCGTTTCCAGTCCTCCACCGAACTCCTCGCCCTCGTGAGCGAGGCATTCCGCCAGGTCATCGACCAGTGGCGGCAAAGCATGGCCACCCGCGGCACCCGGCCCCCGGAGACGCCGGTGGGCGGGGGCGATTCCGGGATCGCCCCCGCCCTGCGACCGCCGCCCTAATGAGGGTCTTCGACCGGCGTGCACGGCTTGACGGAGGAGCCCGCCTGAGCCAGCCAGGCGCCGAGCCGCCAGGGCACTTGTGCGTCGTGGTTCTCGCGGAACTCCACCACGAGGGTCTCGCCCGGCCTGATGTAGCGCGGAGAGATCCGGATCGTCCGTACAGAGGTCACCCGGACGGCCTTGGACGAACGCGACTCACTCACGATCGAACGCACCTCATCCGATCCCGCGGCGGGCGGCCCGCCGTAGGTCCCGTCCACGCCGGCGAAACGAGGAGCCGCGCAGTGCGTGCCGGCGGCCAGGAACGTCACATCGGCCGTGATGCCGGCCGCGCCCAGCTTGGCCTCCAGCCCCGAGGGGTCGCGCAGCTCGTTGACGGTCACGGCGACCGTGCCGTCCGGGTTCTCGGCCACCGCGTAGGCGGGGTTCCCCGTTCCGCCGACCAGCGGCGTGATGAGGAGCGCCGCCGCGACACCGGCCGCGACCAGCAGCCGGGGACCGGTGACGAGGCGCTGCCGCGGGCGCATCCCGTCGAGCAGCCGCTGCCGCGCTCCGGCGAGTTCCGTGGGGGTGGCCGGCGGAATGGTGCTCCACATGGCCTTGAGCTCATCCATGGTCATTCTCCTTGCTGGTTCAGGGTGCGACGGATCTGCAGACGGGCCCGGTTGAGGCGCGAGGCGACGGTTCCCGGCGGGATGGCGAGCGCGGCGGCGACCTCCTGGTAGGTCAGGTCCGCCCACGCGACGAGCAGCAGCACGTCGCGATCGGCCTGGGCGAGCCCCAGTAACGCCCTGGCCAGCGGCCGGTTCACGGCCAGGGTGTTGACGCCGTCCTCCACCTGAAGGCCTGACGACTCCGCCGGATGCACGCCGCTGCGGAGGTAGGCGCGGTAGAGGCCCATTTCCGTGCGCCGCCGTTTGCCGATCACATTGGAGGCGATCCCGTACAGCCACGGCCGGGCGTCGCAGCGGCTTCGGTCGTAGTCGCCCCGACGTTGGAAGGCGGCCAGAAAGGTGTCGGCCACGACGTCCTCGGCCTCGCCGGGCCCCAGGCGTCTGGCCGCGTACCTGTACAGGAGCGGTGCGTGCCGGTCGAACAGAACGGAGAAGATCTCGGGATCATCGAGCGATCTCTCGATGATGGTCGCATCATGGACCTCGACAGCTTCGCGGGGGATTGTCATGCATACCGGCCTTTCTTGGCGTATGCGGTCACTCGTACTTACCGCGCCGGGCCGAAATGCTTCACGAGGGCCGTCCCGCCGATTCTGAGCCCGCTGGGCGCCCTACCGCCGCCTCAAAGCACGAACCGCCGCAGCCCAGAGGGCTGCGGCGGTTGAGCGCTCTGCCGGAGAACCGCGACGTGGGCTTGTGGCCGTGTCGCGGCCCTCGGGTCAGGGCGCCGGGCGGTGCGGTGGTGTCAGCCGCCTATCGCCATGGCGAAGATGTGCATGGTCGCGACGCCCGAGGCCGCCTGCTGGCTGATGTTGGGCAGGTCGACGCGGGAGACCTCCTTGTCCTGCAGCGCCACGCCCGCGAAGTAGATGGTCGCGGCGGTGTTGGCCCGCTGGTTTCCCGGCCGGTTCTGGTAGGCGGCCACGGCGGCGGCGACGCCCTCCGGCCTCGGCGCGCCGTACCAGTCAGGGGAGCTGAGGGTGAAGGTCTGCCTGGTGCCGTCCTTGTAGACGATGGTGGCCGGCCCGGACACCGCGCCGTAGGTTCCGGTCAGCAGGAAACCGAGCGTCTTGCCGGTGCCGGTGACCTTGATGGACTGTCCCGAGGCGATGGCGTTGTCCGGGCTGCCCACCGGGACGTCGGGCCAGGTGAAGTTCACCCCGCCCTTGCTGACCGTGCCGCCCGGGGTGACCCCGGCCTGGGCCAGCGCCTGGGCGGAGATGCTGGCGCCGCCGCCGTCGAAGTTCCCGGGGTCGGTGTTGGTGTCGTCGGTGACGCCGACGTTGCTGAAGCTCTCCGAGAGCGGCGCCTCCCGGCCGTCCCACACCCGGACGGTGGCCTTCGCGGACGCGGCCCAGTCATGGCCGCTCACCGTGGCGACCAGGACCACCGCGCCCGCCGGCTCGCTCGCGCCGGGGGTGAGGGTGAACTCGACGGTGGTCTCCGAGTTCGGCTTCAGCGGCCGCAGCACGATCTGCGCGGGCGTCACCTTCCACCCGTCCGGGGCATCCAGGGTCACGGTGGCCTTGGGCGCCATCGGCATCTCGACCGCCCGGACGGTGACGGCGACCTTCGCCTCCTGGCCCGAGCTCACCTCGGCGGGTGCGGCGAGCTTGATCTTCTGCAGGGTGTACGCGCGGTAGGTGTGCCCGGCCTTTCCGGTGAGCTCGATCAGGTCGGCCCCGGTCTTCTTGACGTGGGCATGGCCGTGGGGGGTGTCGCTCACCTTGTAGCGGCCGGCGAACATCTCGCCGCGCAGCTTGACGACGCCGTCGCGATCGGGCGTGATGGTGAACTCGTCGGCCTGCCCGTCGCTCCACGCGGCGCCCACGGTGTGGCTGCCGCGGCCGCGCAGCCCCTTGACCCGACCGCTCGGCCAGGCCTCCGGCAGCGCCGGCAGCACGTGCAGCTCGCCGGTGTGGCTCTGCAGCAGCATCTCGGCGATGCCCGACGTGGCGCCGAAGTTGCCGTCGATCTGGAAGGGAGGGTGCAGGTCGAACATGTTCGGCGCGAGCCGGGCCGGAGTAACCAGGAAGCGGACCAGGTCGTGGGCCCGCGTGCCCTCTTCCATCCGCGCCCAGTAGTTGATCTTCCAGGCGAGCGACCAGCCGGTGCCGTCGTCGCCGCGCAGCTCCAGCGTCCGCCGGGCGGCCGTGAACAGCTCGGGGGTGCCCCGCTTGGTGATCTGGTTGCTGGGGTGCAGGCCGTACAGGTGGGAGATGTGCCGGTGGTTGCGCTCGGTCTCCACCCAGTCGTACAGCCACTCCTGGATGTTGCCGCGCGAGCCGATCTGCATCGGGGCCAGCCGCTTGCGGGTGGCCGTGATCTGGGCCCGGAAGTCGGCGTCGACGCCGAGGACCTCGCTCGCCTTGGCGCAGCCGTCGAACAGGTCGCGCAGGATCTGCATGTCCATGGTGGGGCCGGCGCACACGCTGGCGTCCGGGTGGTGGCCGAGCTCGGGGGAGTTCGACGGGTTGGTCACCAGCCACCCGAGGGTCGGCTCCTCCACCAGGGTGTCGAGGAAGAACTGGGCGGCGCCCTTCATCGCGGGGTAGTTCTCCCGCAGGAAGCCGAGGTCGCCGGTGAACAGGTAGTGGTCCCAGATCAGGCTGGACAGCCACGCGCCGCCGCTCTGCCACATGCCCCAGAACGGGCCGTCGACGACCGAGGTGGCCCGCCACGCGTCGGTGTTGTGGTGGGTGACCCAGCCGCCGGCGCCGTACTGGGCCTGCGCGGTGCGGGCGCCGGTCACCGCGAGGTCCTTGACCATGCCGAACACCGGCTCGTAGCACTCCGACAGGTTGGTGGTGTCGGCGGGCCAGTAGTTCATCGGCAGGTTGGCGTTGATGGTGTACTTCGAGTCCCACGGCGGGGCCATCTGGTCGTTCCAGATGCCCTGCAGGTTGGCCGGCTGGGTGCCCGGGCGCGAGGAGCTGATCAGCAGGTACCGGCCGAACTGGAACAGCAGCGCGGAGAACTGCGGGTCGTCGGCGGAGGCGTACTGCGCGATGCGCACGTCGGTCGGCTGGTCGGCCGCGGCGGTGCGGCCGAGGTCGAGCTCCGTCCGGCCGAACAGCTTGCGGTAGTCGGCCACGTGCCGGCCGCGCAGCGCGTCGTAGTCCTTGCCCTGGGCCGCGTCGAGGTGCTCGCGCGCGATGCGCTCGTAGTCGCCGCCGACGTCCTTGTAGTCGACGTAGCTGGTGCCGATGGAGATGAGCACCGTCACGCTGTCGGCGGCGGACACCTGCAGCGTGCCGCCGGAGCTGGTCACGCTGCCGCCCTCGGCGACGGCTCTGGCCAGCGCCAGGAACCGGACCGAGCCGCTCTTGCCCTCGAAGTCGCCCGAGATGCCGTCGAGGCCGACCGTCGTGCCGTCCGGGCTTGAGCGCGTCGTCCGCTGCGGGCTGTCGAAGGTCGCGGAGAAGGTGATGGAGCCGGGCTTGTCGGCGGTCAGCCGGATGGCGATGACCTGGTCGGGCGCGCTCGCGAGTACTTCGCGCCGGTACCGCACCCCGTTCTGGACGTAGGTCGTGGACGCGGTGGCGGAGGTGAGGTTGAGCTGGCGGTTGTACTCCGAGACCCCGCCGGTGCCGCCGGGGAAGCTCAGCCTGAGGTTGCCGACGGGCTGGTAGGCCAACTGGCCCGCGGGGCTGCCCAGCATGGTCTGGTTGATCAGGTTCTGGGCCTGCGCCCACTGGTTCTCGAAGACCAGCCGCCGGATCTCCGGCAGCGCCGCCGCGCCCTTCGGGTTGCTCTGGTCGTACGGTCCGCCGGCCCACACGGTGTCCTCGTTGAGCTGCAGGCGCTCCTGGTCCACGTTGCCGAAGACCATGGCGCCGAGGCGTCCGTTGCCGATCGGAAGCGCGCGCAGCCAGTCCGTGCCGGCGGCCTCGTCGTACCACAGCGCCAGGTCGTCAGCGGCGCGTACCTCGGGTGGCGCCACCGAGGCGGCCCGGGCCGCCGCCGTCCATTGCATCGGCAACAGCAGAGCTCCTGCTCCGGCCGCTCCGAACTTCATCAGTTGCCTACGCGTCAGATCTGCCATCTCGCTTCTCCAAGCGCCTGCGGCCTTGCGAGCGGCCGGCGCCGCACGCATGCGGAGACGAGCTCGACGTCGGTGAGGAAGGCGAGCTCAGCGGAACCGGCGGCATCACGAAGCACTCTTCTGGGGAGTGATCACCAAGCTACAAACATTCGATGTATCGGTCAACAGTTGTACTAATTAACGCCAAAACTCCACTGATACGCCGCATGCCAAGCCATAGACATCCAATGTCTGTGCGTGCCACCCGCCGTGGCGACCCGGACATCGGCAGATCATGGGCGCTCGGCCGGCGAGGCCGCCGGAGTGTCGGCGCCGCCATGGCCCCGCACGGTGGCTGGTGGGGGTCAGGATGGTGGGTATGACAACCTTGGACGAGTTCGCCGCGCTGGCGGCGAAGGAGCAGGGCCTGGTCGTCGTCTCGACGCTGCGGGCGGACGGCACGATTCAGGCGTCGCTGGTCAACGCGGGCGCGCTGCCCCACCCGCTCACCGGCGCTCCGGTGCTCGGGTTCGTCACCTACGGGAAGGTCAAGCTGGCCAACCTGCGGGCGCGCCCCCAGGTGACCGTGACGGCGCGGTCAGGCTGGACCTGGGCCACCATCGAGGGCACGGCCGAGCTCATCGGGCCGGACGATCCGGTCGAGGGCATCGACGGCGAGAGGCTGCGACTGCTGCGGCGCGAGGTGTTCACCGCCGCGGGCGGCACCCACGAGGACTGGGAGGAGTACGACCGCGTCATGGCCGAACAACGCCGCACCGTCGTCCTGCTCGCCCCGGCCCGCATCTACAGCAACTGAACGACGGCCGGTCGCCCGCCGTTGACGGCGCGACTGAGTGGGCTGATGGCATCCGGTGCCCGGGTATGTGATGAAGGCTCGCTGTTCTGGTCGTGGTCCTCGCGGCGGCGCGCTTCGCGCATCGACGCGAGGGCGGTGTTCTGTGGGGGTTCCCCCCACACCCCCGGCGAAGGGCCTCCGGCCCCTCGCGCTCCCCGACCCGTTCTGTCCGTGCGGCGCGCGCTGGAACACCACCGTCGGGGGAGCGGGAGACGGTAGCCGCCGCCACTTCTCTGACATCGACGTTGCCCGGGCGGCGGACGTGGTCGCAGGAGAGACGGTGACCAACCGGAGCCATTGCTCAAGACAGTGGCCACTTGCCGTTCCGTCCGGCCGCACAGGACCGGAGCGGGTTGCATAGCCTGGTGTCATAGCGCTCCAGGCGGGAGGCACGGTGATGTCGCCGTTACCGAGTCCGTGGGTCACAGTGACTCCGCGACCGAGTTTCACGATCCCGGGTCCGCATCAGCCTGCAACGTGTCCGGTAGGGGAGATCTGGCATTGGGCTGCGCGGCAGTGCTTGCCGCCCTCACCTCAGCCACGCCTGATACCACCTCCGACGACGCTGCAGCGGTCGGCCGATCTAGTTGGCCCCTTTTCCTTCAAGACGGTGCTGGTCCTGCTCGCCGTCAATGCCTGGTTGTTGATCGTGCTGGTCATCGCCGGCCTCGTCGATGAGACGTCCGCACAGCACTCCATCGTCTGGCGCCGGGTGTTCACCCTGACGCAAGGCTGGCTGATTCCCCTCATCCTGGCCGGGTTGACCTGGCTGACCACGGCTGTCGCGGTCCTCCACTTCGCGCGAGATCGCCACGCCGATGCGGCCGGCTGGCTGCTCCTGGGAATCATGTTGCTGGCGGCGCTACCGATGATCGGCGATCTGGACTTCACCTCGGCGACAGCACGAGTTTGTTGGATCGCGATGACGGTCGCCACATACGGCGTCGGCATGATCGCGGTGGACCAGAAAGGATCTCCCGAGGAGATACATCGCACCCGGGACAGCCACCAAATGGAATCAGTCGACAGGTTGGAGCCGAGGCCCATCCCTGTGCGTGGTCGATGAGGCATGAGCCGCCGACCGGCACTTCGGACCGCACGCCACGCTGACGCCTGGTGTGCAACGCTTACTGATAGTGGCCTTACTGCTGAGGGGCGGGTCTGGCTCGCCGCGCCGGGGCCCGGTCACATGGCGATGAGGTAACCGGCGGCGCCGAGCAGTGCGAGCGGGATGACCAGCGCCAGACTCTCCAGGCGGTGACGTAGCGAACGACCGAGCGCGATGGGCGCCACCAGCGCGATCACGGTCAGGATCAGCGCCGTGGACCAGCCGAAGACGCCCGTTCGCAGGTCTCTGAGCGCCTCGGCGACGAAGACCCCGCTCAGCGCGGCGAGGCCGATGTTCGCCCGCCATCTCCGGCTGCTCCTGAACCAGGCGCCCGCGACGCCGAAGACGACACCCGCCAGTACCCCGAAACCCATCCACATCAGGGCCACCTGGTTGTACAGGGTGGCGCCGTCATCGTGCCGGAAGACGACAGCCGCGGCGTAATAGCTCTCGACGGCGAGGACGAGCATGAGCGCCGCGGCGACGGACACGCGCACCAGACCTTGCATGCCCCAGGCGCCGAGGGCGAAGGCGGCGACCGCCCACACGGCCGGCGAGTTCGCGAGGTTGGCCCACGGATAGGGCAGGACCACCTGGGCGAGCAGGTCGACAGGACCCAGCAGGAGCCCTCCGACCACGGCCACGACCACGAGAACCCACGTCCGGGGCGGGGCGCTTCCTTCCTCGGCATTCGCTCTCGGCAACGGAGGCATCGTCCTGATCTCTGTCGGTGCAGTCGGTGCGGTCGGCGTTGCTCGCAGGCGGCGTGCGCCGGCGCGGCCGTGCCGACTGTACCCGCAACGCTGTGACTAGGACGACGACGGGTCGGCGTTCGTTCAGGGGGCGTTGAGGGCGGCGCGGTAGTCGGGGAGGGCGGGGAGAGCGGCTCGTTTGTCGGAGGGGACGGTGTCGAGGACCAGTCGGGCCGTGTGCAGCATCGGATGGGTGCGGTACGCCGGGTCGAGGCCGGACATCACCTCTGTGGCGAGAGTGAGGGCCTCGTTGTGGCCCCCGCACACGCCGACGCACAGAGCCTCGTGCAGCCGTACGTTAACCGTGCTCTGGTAGCGGGCGGCGCAGGCGAGGACCTGCTCGCGGGCTTGCCCGGCCTTGTCGGCCTGTGCACAGTACGAGTAGACCCACGACGCGGTGAACCAGACGGCGTCGTCCGTCCAACTGAACTCCGCGGCCGACGCGATTCGCCCCGCCAGCTCGAACAAGTCGTGGAGGCGGCTTTCGGCCTCTCGTCGCCTGCCCATCACAGCCAGCGCCTGCGCTTCGGCGGCCACGGCTCGCAGGAGGCCGGGAGTAACCCGGTCTCTCGTCAAGGACTGTGCCGCTCGAGCGAGATTCACGGGAGTCGTGAGCGGGAGCGGCGAGTAGAGCGAGAACACGGCCTCCGTCCCGCGGACCCACACTCGCATATCGAGATCTAGTGAGGCATCCGCCGCGTGTCTGGCGGTGACCAGCCAGCGGTGGCCGGCGCCGTACCGGCCGGTTCGCATGAGCACATTGGCGTACATCGCCGACAGCCATGCGGTGATGCGTTGCAGGTCGGCCCCTTTGCCGGGGGCGCTGCGCGCGAGGCTCCGCTGGACGCCGATGAGATCGATCAGAAGGTCGTCACAGACCGTCGCCGCTGGCCGGTTGAGGATGGCGTGCATGTGACTGGCGCACCTGGCCTCCCAGTCGTCCGCCAGAAGGTCCTCGGGCGTGCCTAGGGCCTGCTCCAGCATTTGGCGGATGTGCTCGCCGTTGGTGAAGATGCCGGATTGGGCGAGAAGGCCCCATCCGGCCAACTGGAACAAATGGCGGCGTTCCATGTCGTCTCCTCCGGCGAGGGCGCAGGGTGCGTTTTCACGGTAACCCGGAATGATGCGCTTTGTCGTTGCGGCGAGTTCTTCCAGGGGGCGGTGGCCCAGGCGTTGCACCAGGGGCCAGAGCGTTTTCAGTTGGCCCCCGGCATGCAGAGCGTCGTCCAGGGACTCCACGCGCGTGCCCGACTCGGGGAGGGTCTCGCCGCGCTCGATCTGGCCGATCATCGATGCCGAGTAGCCGGTGCGGGCCGACACGTGGGCCATGGTGAGCGGCTCGCCGACCCGTGACTCGTACGAATCGCGGAGATCGCGAATAAGCGCGCCGAAATAGTGCGCCATCGACTGATAACGGTCACTGCTCTTCCGGGGGGCGGGCATGCCGTTTCTCCTTTCCAAGGGGCGGCGATCGACAGTGGATCAGCACTGTCGATCAGCTCTTGTCCGGCGCCTGGACGCGTACGAACGTACTGATGACTCTAAATGACGAGTCGATTACAGAACGCCAGTTCGCCGAGTTGTCCACAGGTCGATCAGGAGTACGACATGGCCCTCCTCGATGCGCGCCGCCGTCCCGGCCGCGGCCGCCTTCCGTTCTCTCGACGTCCTTCCACGGGCCGGCACCGCCTGCGACGGCGCGCGACCGTGCCCGAGCCTCCGGCCAGGCACGAGGGAGAGAAGGTGCGGGACGAGAGGCAGAAGGCCAGGGCCGGGCAGCTCGGCCTGCTGGAACCCGGGTGGCTGGTGATCTACGGGGTCTACTCGCGCCGCTTCTCCGCCATCGCCCGCACGGCCGACGTCGCCGAGCCGTTGGTCGAGGCCGCCACCCCCGAAGAGCTCCGCGCCCTCATGCGCGAGTCCGAGACCACGCGGCGCGTGCCCCGGCCTCGCCCGCCGGAGGCGGGGGCGCCGCGCCGCGGGATGAGCGGTCGGGCGGGGAGCCGGGGATGACAGGGACACTGATGTACGGCATGCCGGAGGGGCGGGCCGAGGAGCATCGCCGGGCGCTACGTGAGCTGGCCAAGCACATGGAGTCCCATGGCCTGCGCTGCCGCCACGTCGAGCGCGTCCACCTCCCCATGCGGTGGGGGTTCGACAGGGGCTTCCTTCTGCCGCCCGAGATGGACGTGTACGGGAACGGCCGGCCGGTGGTCACCGTCGGGGTGGTCGACGTACCCGGCGGCGGAGCCTGGTACCTCGTCAAGCGACCCGACGGGCTGCCCGTGCGGGCGTGCGCGGCGGGCGACCCGGCCCGCGCCGCCGAGGACATCGCGGCGGACGCGGCAGGGTGAGCGCACGCCCCTGAGCGCGACTGAAAGGGGCATCACGCCATCGGAGCTCAGAGGGCCGGGTCGCGCCCGCCCTCTTCGTCCTGTGACCTGGAATCCGGTCACGTTCGCCGGTGGACGGCAGGGCGATGTCACCTGGTCATGTCGAGCCCGGCCTTCGGAGGCATCGCCTGGTCGATGACCGCCGGCGCGAGGTACTCGTCCAGCCACAGGGTCTGTGCGACCGTCCCGATCATTTCGTGGCCGTGCTCCTGGATGACGGCGCGGACCTTCGGATCCTGGTAGAGCCGATGACACGACTGGCAATGATGCGCGTACATGCCCTGCCACTGGATCGAGGGATCCTTCTCCGCGGCCCACTGCAGGACGCGGTCGGGTCCGAGAGAGTGGATCCACAGCTTGAGCACGTCGGACTCCGCGGCCTGCACGGCGCGGCCGAGGAAGTCGGGCTCGTCGATGGTGGTGACGTTGAGCTCGTTGATGGCGCGCATGCCCAGCCCGCAGCACGCCGCGACCCTGCCGTCGGACTGCAGGGTGTACGTGCGCAACAGGCTGTCACATCCGGGCCGCTCCGATATGTTGGCCGAATCGGTCGTGAGGCCATCGGGATAGCGCTCCACCTGATGCGGATCGAGCGGCATCCACGGGCTCTCCACCACCTTGACCATGTCCCGCTGCGCATCCGACAGCGCGCGCAGTTCGGGGCGGCCGAGGACGGTGTCCCGCGTCACCGCACGCTCTGCTCTCAGCTCGACCATGACGTGCACGGGCAGCCGGCGCTTCACCGCCTCGACGACCGCGATCGCGACGCGGTCGATCGGTACGAAGCGGATGTGCTCGTCGCCGGTGCTGTAGTTGATCTCGGTGAGGCCGGCGGTCACGAGCTCATCGATGACCCGCGCGGCCTTCTGCGGGCTCCGTGCCCAGTATGCGTTGGTGACCAACCGGGTCGGCAGGTCGAGGCTCGTCGCGTAGGCGATGGCGTCGAGCAGGTCGCGTCGCTGGAGCGTGGCCTCACCGCCGGTGAAGACCACGATCCCGAAGCCCAGCCGGTGGGCCTCCGCTATGGCCGCACGGATGGCCTGCGGGTTCAGCACCGTGCGCTCCGCCGGACTGCTGTAGGTGCCGCAACTGGTGCAGGCCGCCGTGCAACGGAACGTCGGCATGATCGACAGGACTTTGAGTCCGCGGACGAGCGATTGCTCGTCGGGTTGGAGCGGGTTGCCGTCGGACGTCGTGACGCCGTCGGCGTCGGTTACCTGCTCCATGAGGTCACCAGTCCTCTTGGCGGAGATCGGACAGCACTCCGGCCTGCGACAGCTGTTGTGCCCGCGTCGTCAACCGCTCGGCGAGCTGTCGCAGGAGGGTGGAACTGATCACGGATGGGGGACCGAGGCTCTCCCCTATGCCGTTGAAATTCTGGGAACTCTTGGCCTCCATGGGACCCGACACCGGGGTGATGAGGATGGTTCCCGCCGCATTGTTGATCAACGCCTGGTTCGAGAGCGGTCCGAAACCACCGCCCGGAACGGGTTGGCCCACGGTGGCGGACTCGACCATCGCGGTGATCAGGTTCGGATCCCCGAAGCTTCGGATGGCCGCCGATATGTCGTTGGCGGCCTGATACGGAGGCACTCTCGTGCCCATGTGCTGCGCCGCATAGGAACGCAGCCACTCCCGGAAGGCGGAATTGCTCAGGATGGAGAACAGCAGCCGGTTCGCGGCCGTGGTCGCATCGGCCGGCAAGGTGTACCGCATGCCGTACTGGGCCAGCACGCCGGCCGGATCTTGAATGAACTGCACCTGCATCGAGTTGTTCGTCATCATGGTCGTGTACAACGACCTCAGGTTGGAATAGACCTCGGTCGCGGAGATCTGCAACGGCGAGCCGGGGCAGTCGGTTACGGCCGCCGCACCCGCCGCGGCCGGCGCGGACGCGGCCGAAACGCCGCCGATCGCGGCGAGGGCCCCACCGCCCATGGCGATCGCCTTGCGGCGGGAGACGTGTTCGGGGAGCCGGGTGCTGTCGGATTCGTCGCGAGCCACTGAATTCCCTCTTTTATGCACGCAAGCGGATGATCATTCAGATCGGTTCGGGTCCACCGCGCCGCGGGGAGTGCCGGCGCTCCTGTCAGAAGATTCGGGTGCGGAGATCGGACAGGGTTCCGGCACTCGACAGTTGCTGCGCCCGGGTCGTCAACTGCTCGGCGAGCGTCCGCAGGAGAGTGGAACTGATCACGGACGGGCTGCCGAGGCTCTCTCCTGTGCCGTCGAAGTTGGAGGAACTGTGGATGGTCTGGTTGCTGGTCGACGGACTCGACACCGGGGTGACGACCGTGGTTCCGGAGGCGTTGGTGACCAGCAACTGGTTGGCGAGCGGCCCGAAACCAGCACCCGGAATGGGTTGACCCACGGTCGCGGACTCGACCATCGCGCTGATCAGGTTCGGATCTCCGAAGTCCCGGATGGCCACCGTGAGATCTTGAGCGGCCTGCCTGGGATCCACCCTCGTGCCGATGTGCTGCGCCGCGTAGGAGCGCAGCCACTCCCGGAAGGCGGGGTTGCTCAGGATGGAGAACAGCAGCCGGTTCGCGGCGCTGGCCGCCTCGTAGGTCAGCGACGAGGCCATGCCATATTGGACCAGGACGCTGGACGGATTCTGAATGAACCGCGCCTGTAGCTGGCTGTCCCCGAGCATGGTGGTGTAGAGCGACCTCAGCCGGGAACTGACCTCGCTCGGAGAAATCTGCAACGGCGGTCCGGGGCATTCGGATGGGCCACCCGGACCTCCCGCGGCCGCAGCGGTGGCATTCGACCCGCCGTTGGCGGTGACGTGGGAAGGTGCGGCCCCGAACGCGGCCAGAACTCCACCGCCTATGGAATTCACCATGTCACGACGGGACATCTTCGCGGGGGCCTCGGCGCCGGAAATTTCGTTGCGATCCACTGAGCGTGATCCTTTCACATAATGGATAAGGTGATCACTCAGGGTTGGGATTCCAACTTGATGGTGCACCGCTGTCAGGCGCCTGTCAATGTGTGCATTTCTGGTGAATAAAGCATCGTCGAATTCATTTCGGCTAGGCCGTCATCACCACATCGGCTGTGGCTTCGCGATATCCGCGAGGTCTCCTGGCCCCTTTATCACAAGCAGCGGTCACCGGGTGGGTCCCGTCGGTACGGGGCGCGCGGGGTGCGAGGGGCGATGGTGAGGGCGGGGGCCGGATAATCGGGAAGGTGGATCACAAGGGGAGTCCGGAGTCGGCGCAGACGCTGGAGCGGGGGCTGCGGCTGTTGCGGCTGCTCGCCGACGGCCATCGCGCCCGTACTCCCACCGAGCTCGCCCAGGAGCTCGGGTTGAGCCGTCCGATCGTCTACCGGCTGCTCACCACGCTGCAGAACGAGGGCTTCGCCCGCCGGGACGCCGAAGGGCGCGCCCATCTCGGCTTCGGCGTCCTCGCGCTGGCCCGCGCCGTCCAGCCCCTGCTCAGAGCGGCGGCCCTCCCGGCGCTGCGCCGGCTCGCCGAGGACGCCGGGGCCACCGCCCACCTGACCGTGGCCGAGGGCGACGAGGGGCTGGCCATCGCCGTGGTCGAGCCCACCTGGACCGACATGCATGTGGCCTACCGCGAGGGCGCCCGCCATCCTCTGTCCCGCGGCGCCGCGGGACTGGCGATCGTGGCCCTGCGCGAGGGCCGTACCGACTACAGCGTCACCGAAGGGCAGCTCCAGGAGGGCGCCCGCGGGGTCGCCGCTCCGTTGCCGAGGTTGCCGTGGCTGGAGGCGTCGGTGGGCATCGTGACCTTCGGCGCCCTGGACACCGCCACCCTCGGCCCGCGCGTCGTCGCCGCGGCCGTCGAGCTGAGCGAAGCCCTCACCTGAGCTCACCTGAGCGAGGTTCAGGGAGCGGCGTGGCGGTCGAGGCCGAGGGTGGCGATGAGGTCTTCGTGGAGTTCGAACCAGACGCGGTGGCAGGAGTCGACGTCGGTGTGGTCGACCCAGGCGCCGTCCCCGGCTCGCGCCCGCTCCAGAGCCGCGGTGAACCGTTCGTCGTAGCCCTGGAAGCGGACTAGGACGCGTGAGAGCCGGTACGCCAGTGGCGTGAGCGCGCGCCCGATGTCGCCGAGCTCCCGCAGGACCCTGGCGTCCCAGGCGTGGTCGGAGTGGTCGTTGGCGGCGAGCCGGTCGCCGGCGGTGGGCCGGAGCTGCCAGTCGGTGCAGGCCTGGAGCAGCAGGGCGTTCAGCGGGAGGAACGCGCGGTAGACCTCACGGACCTCCTCGGCGCCGCCGGCATGTGCCAGCTCGGCCGCGAGCCGGCGCTCGTTCTCGGCCTTGCCCCGCTCGGTCAGCGACCACCCCGCGGTGCCGGCGAAGGCGGTGTGCTGGACCCATCCGTACGCCTCGGCGTCGCGCAGCGTCTCTTCGGTCTCGGCCGGGTCGAGCCCGTACCGGCGAGCGATCACCGGGGTGTCGGCGAACCCGGTGACGCGTACGGAGTGCAGGACCAGCAGGTCAGGTGCGGAATCCCGCGTCATGAGCCGGCCTCCCGCCGCGTCGTCAGCCGGGTGTAACGCTGCTGGCATGCCTGCGGGGAGTTGAACCCCATCGCCTGCGCCATCTGCGCCCAGGTCAGCCCCGCGCTGCGGGCCGTGAACAGCAGGCCGGCCTCGAGCGCGTCGACCTCGGCGCGCGCGGCGGGCATGAGGGTGAGCGCGCCCAGGAGGTCCTCCGGGGTCAGGTCGGCCCAGCGCCAGACGGCGAAGTTCACCAGGTCCACCGCGGACGGCGGGACGGGTGGGGGGCGCCACGGGCGGGCCTCGATCGCATCGGCGCCCAGCGTCAGGAGACGCTCACGCGCGTCGCGCTCGTGCTGGGCCTGGGCGTGGTCGGCGCGCTCGGTGTGAGCGATTTCCTGCTTGCGTGACATGCGGATCATGATGCAGAATCAACAAAAAGTTGTCAACAAAACGTTGAAGGGTGGACGGGTGATCGTACCCCTCGGGGAGGCCGTCGCGGACACTTGCGGGGGCAAGGCCGGCGCGCTCGGCGCGCTGCTCCGTGCGGGTCTGCCGGTGCCGGACGGCTTCGTCCTCCCGTACGCGGCCCGCGGCCTGGACGGGCGGGCGATCGAGGCACGTCCGGTCCACGCCACCGTCATCGACGCGGTGGGGCGCGCACTCGGCGAGCTCGGCGATCCGCCCGTGGCGGTGAGATCATCGGCGGCGGGCGAGGACACCGGCCAGGCGTCGGCGGCCGGGCAGCACGAGAGCTTTCTCGCCGTGCGCGGAACCGCCGACGTCACCGAGGCCGTACGCGCCTGCTGGGCCTCGCTGTTCTCTCCGCGTGCCATCGACTACCGCGACGCCTCCGGCCGGCCGGCCGGCGATCTCGCGATGGCGGTCATCGTCCAACGCCACCTGGACGCCGAGGTGTCCGGAGTCATGTTCACGCCCGCGCACGCGGACGACCCGACCCTGATCGAGGCGTCCTTCGGCCTCGGCCCCAGCGTCGTCGGGGGCCAGGTCGCCCCGGACGCCTACCGCGTCGCCGGTGACGGTTCCGTCATGCGCACCATCGGGGGCAAACGGACCCGCCTCGATCGGCACGGCGCGCGGCTCGTGGTCTCCGAGGTGCCCATCCGCGCCCGTGAGCGGCCGGCGATCGACGACGCGACCGCCGAGCGGCTGGCCGGGCTGGGACGGCGGATCTCCGCCGTACTGGGTGGGCCGCAGGACATCGAGTGGGCGATCGCCGACGGCCGCCTCTGGGTCCTGCAGGCGCGGCCGGTCACCGCCGCACCCCCGCCACCGGCGCCGCCCCCCGTCGCCCTGGACGCCGAGGGCACCGAGGACACCGAGGACATCGACGACGTCCACGACCCCGAGAACCCCGAGAACCCCGAGGATGCCAAGGACGGCGCGCACACCCTGCACACCGTGCTCAGGGGGACCCCGGGCAGCCACGGGAGCGTGACCGGCGCCGCGAGGATCGTCCGAGGGCCCGGCGACTTCGCGCGCGTGCGCGCGGGCGACATCCTCGTCTGCCCGTTCACCGACCCCGCGTGGACGCCGTTGCTGCGCGTCGTCGCGGGCGTCGTCACCGAGACCGGGGGCGTGCTCTCCCACGCCGCGATCGTCGCTCGCGAGCAGGCCATCCCGGCTGTCCTAGGCGTCCCGGACGCGATGAGCAGGCTGCGCGACGACACCGTCCTCACCGTCGACGGCACCGCCGGAACCGTCACCGCCGCCGGCTGACGAGCGGTGCGCCGCCGGCGGGCCGGAGGTGGCGCGGCGTCGCGCCCGTACCATCGCCGGGCCCGCACCCACGATCGGAAGGAGAGGGGAGACGGGCCCGTACAGGGCGCCCCGTATCCTCACCGCTCATGACGACGCGACACCTCTACCTGGTACGCCACGGCGCGGCCGACGCGGCCGGGGAGCTGACCGACATCGGGCGCCGGCAGGCGGGCCTGCTGGGCGAGCGGCTCGCCGGCGTGCCGGTCGACGCCGTGTGGCACTCCCCGCTGCCGCGCGCGGTGGCGAGCGCGCACGAACTCGCCCGGCACCTGCCGGACGTGCCCGTGGCCGAGGCCGCCGAACTCGTCGACCACGTGCCCTACGTTCCCACCGCGGCTGAACTGCCCCCGTCCCAGGCCGGCTTCTTCGACGGCTACGACGACACCGAGGTGGCTTTGGGCCGCAGGCTCGCCGACGCGCTGGTCGCCCGATTCGCCAAGGCCCCCGCCTCGCAAGGGACCGGGACCGGGGCCGACACGCACGAGGTCCTGGTGACGCACGCCTTCCAGATCGCCTGGCTGGTGCGGCACGCGCTGGACGCGCCGCCGTCCCGGTGGCTCGGCCTGAACAGCGGCAACACCGCGCTGACGGTCATCGACTACCGCGACGGCCTGCCGCCGGCGATCGTGATGTTCAACGACATGAGCCACCTCCCGGCCGATCTGCGCTGGACCGGGTTCTCAGAACGCGTGAGGCCGTGAGGCGGCTCTCGCCCTCCGTGGGCGTTCCGGACGGGCGCGGTGGTGGAACGGTGAGTGAAGCAGGTCGTACGGGTGCGTGAATTCCGGGTTCGAACCAGCGTGTCGCGAGGCGGAGCCGGGCGGCCGGCCCGGCCCGTCAGGCGGCGGTGCGTTCGCTGATGGGGCGGCGGCGGAGGTTCGGATTTTGGAGGGGTGGGGGCACGTAAGCCTGGTCGAGCGTGCCGACGTCGGTGCCGGGCGGGACGATCTCGTCGATCCGGTCGAGAATGTCGTCGGTGAGGGTGACGTCGGCGCCGGCGAGCAGGTCGTCGAGATGGCTCATCGTACGTGGCCCGACAATCGCGCTGGTCACGCCAGGGTGGGCGATCGCGAACGCCGTCGCGAGGTGGGTCAGCGGCAAGCCCGCCTCCTCGGCGAGCGAAACGAATCGCTCGACGACGTCGAGGCGACGCTCGTCGTTGAGGTGTCTCACGAGGCCCGCGCGGCGAAGTTCGTTCTGCCGGCCCTTGCGCACGCGCCCGGTGAGCAGTCCCTGCCCGAGCGGGCCCCACACCAGCGTGCCCATCCCGTAGCGTTGGGTGATCGGCAGCACTTCGCGTTCGATGCCGCGGTTGAGCAGCGAGTAGGGCGGTTGCTCTGTGTGGAGCCGCTCCAGGCCGCGCCGCTCGGCGCCCCACTGGGCTTCGATGATGTCGGACGCGGGCATGGCGGACGACCCGATCGCACGCACTTTGCCGCTGCGGATGAGGTCGGTGAGCGCGGAGAGAGTTTCCTCGATGTCGGTGGTGGGGTCCGGCCGATGGACTTGATAGAGGTCGAGGTGGTCGGTCCGCAGGCGGCGCAGCGAGTTCTCGACCGCGGTCGTGATCCAGCGCCGCGAGGCGCCTTGCTGGTTGGGGTCCTCACCCATCGGGCGGCTCACCTTGGTCGCCAGGACGACGTTGTCACGCCGCCCTTGGAGCGCTTTGCCGACGACCTCTTCCGAGTCGCCGTAGACGTCGGCGGTGTCGATGAAGTTGATCCCCGCGTCCAGCGCTTTGTGGATGATTCGCACCGAGTCGTCGGGGTCGGGGTTGCCGATGGACGTGGCGAGCATCAGTGCGCCGAGCGCGTAGGGGCTGACCTTGATACCGGTCCGGCCGAGCGTGCGGTATCGCATGCGATCTCCGCCTTTCTTCGTGGGTGATGCGGGGTCGTTCGTCCGACCGGCACATCCAGGGATGCCGGATCCGGATGTGGCGTGTCATGGAGGGGCGTGTCATGGAGGGAGGTGCCGCGTGCGGCGTGCGGGACCTCGGCTGTGCTCGTCTCGTCGCACCCGCGGGGCGCCGCCGGTCCGCCGGGGCGGTTCTCATCGTGCGGCAGGTGCGGGCGCCGGCGGGAGAGACGTCCTTATCCTGGGAGCGGCCGTCCCTGGCTGCGGCGGGCGTTCCGAGGCATGGTGGAGGTGTGGACAGACCCGAGCTGGCCGACTTCCTGCGCCACTGCCGCACCCGCCTGACCCCCGCCGCCGTGGGCCTGCCGCATGGCGCCCGGCGCCGTACTCCGGGGTTGCGCCGTGAGGAGGTGGCGCAGCTGGCGGGCATGTCCACCGACCACTACACGCGGCTGGAGCAGGGCAGGGGCTCGCGCCCGTCCCGCCAGATGCTCGCCGCCGTCGCCCGCGCGCTGCGGCTGGCCCGCGACGAGCGGGACCACCTCTTCCATCTGGCCGGCGAGGAGCCCCCGCGGGACCGGCCGACCACCGAGCACGTCCGCCCCGGCCTGCTCCTGGTCCTCGATCGGCTGACCGACACTCCCGCCCAGGTGGTGAACGACCGCGGTGACATCCTCGCGCAGAACGCGATGGCCAAGGCGCTCCACGGCGATGCGTCCGCCCGCCCCGAGGCGGAGCGCAACATCGTCTGGCGCTACTTCACCGACCCGTCCGCGCGCGAGCTGTTCCCGGCGGAGGACCACGGCCGCGCCGCCCGCGTGGCGGTGGCGGATCTGCGCGCCACACTCGCCCGCCGCCCGGATGACGCGCGGCTGGCGGGGCTCGTCCGGGGGCTCCGCGCCAGGAGCGAGGAGTTCGCGGCGCTGTGGGACGCCCATGACGTCGCCGTGCGCCGTTCCGACGTCAAGCGCTTCCTGCACGCCGTCGTCGGCCCACTGGAGCTGGATTGCGAGGTACTGCTGAGCCCGGAGCACGACCAGCGGCTCGTGGTCTACACCGCGCGTCCGGGCAGCGAGTCTCATGAGCGGCTCGAACTGCTGCGCGTGGTCGGCCTGCAGGACCTGACCCGCGGCTGAGCCGGTGCGCCGGGTCCGTCCGCCTGGGGCGGGCGCTCGGGCGCTGCCGGAACTGCGGGTGACGCAGGGGATACGGGTCGGTGGAATCCGGCCGGGGGGGCGCAAGGGACTGCGCGGGTCCTGCGAGTTGGGAGGGGGGTCGGCGCGCCGGGCGGGGTTCCTGTGTTGACACGATCCCTTCGTTCCTCTGGTCGAGTAGAGATGTGCCCGATACAGTCGTTTCGATCGTTTTGCACGATCATCGGCCGTATCGCCCCCGCCCAAGGAGACGCTTGATGCGAATCAGGAGAGCCCTCGCCCTCAGCGCCGCCCTCACCGTTCTCGCGGTGGGCATCCCGGCCGCCACGGCGTTCTCCGAGGACGGTGCCGAGGACTGCAAGAACGTCACCAACGGCGGCTCGCAGTCCGACCCTCAGTGCTTCTGGATGGCCGACCCGGGCGAGGCGCTGGACATCGTCCGGTTCTGGGCCAAGGACGACGGCGCGAAGCTGAAGGAGGCCACCGAGTACCCGGTCGGCTGGATCGACTGCACGGTGGAGCAGTGCTCCGCCGAGGGCGAGGGCGACGGCCAGGCGCACGGTGACGGCGACCCGGCTCCCCAGGACTATCAGGACGACAGCACCCCGCCGGCCTGTCAGACCGCCGGCGAGAACTGCTCGGTGACCCCCCAGGAGATCGCCGCCGCCGCGCAGACCCCCGCCGGGCAGGCGATCGCCGCCGCCGCGGCGAGCAACATGCGGGTCTGGGTCGACACCGAGCTGCTGGACGACTACAAGGCCGGCGCCGCGGCCTTCGCCGCGGCGGTGCGCAAGGTCGGCGCGCTCGCCGCGCAGCCGGGCGTCGTCGGCATCCGCTTCACCTCCCAGCTCGGCTACAACGGCGCGGTCAAGACGCCCGAGGAGATGAGCGGGTTCGTCACCGCCGCCGCCAAGGCCCTGCACCAGATCGCCCCGGGCAAGAAGCTCGGCGTGCACACCGTGGTCCCCGCGTTCGGGTGCGGCGCCGACGACTCCTGCGGCACCGAGATGACCAAGAAGTACCCGCTGCTCACCCCCGAGCACATCGAGCCGCTGCTGACCTCCGGCTCGGTGGACCAGCTCGCGCTCGACTCCGGCCTGCTGTCGTCGGCGTACGCCACCTGGAAGATCACGCCGCAGCAGGCGCAGCGCAACCAGTGGAGCAAGGTCAAGTCCCTGGCCTGGGACACGCTCGCGCAGATCGCCGCCGAGGACGCCGGGCTCGCCGGCAAGAACGCCTCGCCGCTGACCACCGAGCAGGCCGCCGCCGTGGCACAGGACCGCATCGCCGCCCCGCTCAAGGACGGCGCCGCCACCGTCAACCTGTGGACCCGCTGGCAGGACACCTCGGGGGCGACCTACCGCGTCATGGGATCGGGCCTGGCCTCCACGCCCGCCTGGGAGCAGCTCACCAAGCTCCAGCCGCTCCAGCGCCGCCTGTCCACCATGTACAGCCCGGCGGCCCCCGAGGTCGGCATCGCCCAGGACCTCAAGAAGCTCTCCGAGGTCTTCAGCCAGGTGTACGTCACCGAGTGACCGCCGGTTCCCCGGCGGGGTCCGGCTATGACATAGCGCGATAACTCCGGATTTCTGCGGCGTGTCAGTGCGAATTCCGGTATTTCGCTAATGTTTCGCTCTACCATCCCCCTGTGGCATATCCGGGACCGGGGGAGCGGATCCCCCCTGGCCAGTTCGTGCAGGCCGCCTCGCCGCTGGGGCGGTCCCCGCAGGGAGGCGCTCGGCCGCAGGCGACGGCCGAGCCGGTGGTGGTCGACGTGGGAGCCGGTTCCAAGGTCAAGGCCGTCGCGGCGGCCGTCGTCGCCGGGACGCTCGGCGTGGTCACGGTGGCGTCCGCGCTGACCGGCCAGGTCGACGGCGGACCCGCCACGACCGTCGTCGCCGGAGTCCTCGGCGTGGTCTTCATCGCCCTCGGGCTGCTCCCGCTGCTCGCCTGGCGCAAGATCACCCGGCCGCGCAAGCTGGTCATCGAGCAGGTCGGCATCCGGTGGGACGACCCGCGCGGCACGTCATGGGCGGTCCCCTGGCATGAGCTGTCCGGGGTCGCCGTCTCGCGCACCGTCCAGCGCCGGTTCAAGCTGGACGACTACCTGCTGCCGCGCAAGGTGATGGTCCGGGTCGACCTGTTCCCGGCCGACCCGGGCTTCCGGGTCAGACACCCCGAGATGGAGCCCCTCTGGGAGTTCCACCGGGTGCGGAACGGCTACCGTCTTCCGCTGGGGTCCGCGCCCAAGCACATCGCCCCCATCGACCGGGGGATGCGGGCCCACCGGCCGAACCTCTACCTCGGCGTGCGGGACGAGGGCTTCGTGATCGGGCTCGTCTGAACCGGCGTCGCGCCCCCGTCCGGGGTGCCCGGACCCTGCTCGCAACTGCCGTCCCGGTCCGTGCCGCCGACCTGCGGCAGCTCGTCCACCACCGACGTCTTGAGCCGCGCGGTCAGGGCAAGGACGCTGCCCGCCGGCGCGCCCGCGGCCTTGGCGTCGACGACCGTGCCGCGTTCCCCGAGGTACATGGACGTCTGCGGGTCGAAGATGAGCTGGGTGAGCACGCCGTCGCGCGCCCTGCCGAGCGCGATGCCCCGGCGCCCGGCCGCGTCCTCGACGCCCTCGGCCACCTCGACGCCGCCGATCGTCTTGGCCGCGGCCACGAGCGCCTCCCGCTGGGCGCGCGGCAGGTAGCTCTCGCGCACCAGGTCGCCCACCGCCGTGAACGCTTCGTCGTCGGCGGCCACCTTCCCTCCGGGACGCGCGTAGAGGTGCTCGCGCATGCCGGCCTCGTCCGCGGGCAGGGTGCTCACGTAGGCGTAGTCGGTGCGGGAGTCGTCGGGCGTGCCCGGACAGTGCCCGGCGATGTCGTGCCACTGCTCGCCGGGCCATCCCTGCGCGTCCGCGGGGAGCGACTCGCCGGGCCACGGCTTGGACGGCAGCCCCTCGATCGAGAGCAGACCGCGCGCCGTCCCGTCGGCCGACTGCCAGATCTTGCGCTTGGTCCGGTAGAGGTAGCGCGTCCCGTCCTGCGGACCGGCGGAGGAGGCCGTGGACATCGTGGACATCGTGTACATCGTCTCCGACTCCACCAGGACGAACTGTCCGGGGCGGGGGTGCAGCTCCGTGCCGTCCACGAACGGGGCGAGCGACACCGCGTCGGTCGCGGGCTCGGGTGAGGCGGCGGTGGCGACGGCGGCCGGCCTCGGGACGGGTGCGGGACGCGAGGAGAGGGCGACCCCGACGCCGCCCACCAGGGCGAGGGTCACCCCGAAGGCCGCGGCGGCCTGCCAGCCGGGCCGGGGGACGCCCGTCCGGAAGAGGCGGGGACGGGCGCGCGAACCGTTCGCGGCCTGGGCGAGCAGGCGGCGCCGCGCGCTTTCCCGGGCGCCGGGCCGGTACGGCGGGGCGTCCGGACGGCCGTCCCTGAACGACTGGATCTCGTCAGTCATGCTGGTGCTCCAAGGTGAGGGGGTCGCTGCCACCGAGCGCCCGGCGGAGTTTGACGCGGACGCGATGCAACCGGGAGCGCACGGTCCCGGAGGGGATGTCGTGTGGGCCGCCGTACCGGCCGGTGTGGCGGCCCGCCTGCGCCCGGTCGCCGGCGACCTCGCCGACCAGATGATCTGCGAGATCCAGCAGCGCGTCCCCGAGTACGCCCGCCCGGCGGACGAGGTCTACCTCAAGGTGCTGCGCCTGGCGGTCGACGAGGCGCTCCAGCGCTTCATCGGCCGCATCGAACGGCCCCGCGAGCCCTGGGACCCCGACGTCTTCCGCGCGATCGGGCGGGGCGAGGCGGCCGAGGGCCGTGACCTGGAGCCCTTCCAGACCGCCATGCGGCTCGGCGCGCGCGTGGCCTGGCACCGCCTCACCGACCAGGCGGAAGGGCTCGGCCTCGACCCGCGCACGCTGTACGACATGGGGGAGGCCATCTTCGTCTTCCTCGACCAGCTCGCCGACGCCGCGACCGAGGGGGACAACGAGGCCCGCGCGAACGCGGCCGGCGAGATGGAGCGCCGCGACCTCACTCGGATGGGCCAGGGACGCGCTCGCGCTGGCCGCGCGCGGCATCCTCCCCGACGGGACGGAGTTGCTGCGGTGCGCCGACCACATGGCCGCGCTGGTCGTGTTCAGGGACGAGGAGCTGGTGGCCGCGCTGGCCGCGGTGCGGCTCGCCCCGCTCGCCCACCTGTGCCCGCGGCAGCGGGACCGGCTGGCCGAGACGCTGCTGGCGTGGCTGCGGTACGGGCGCGGCGCCGGGGAGGTCGCCGCCCGGCTGCACGTCCACCCGCAGACCGTCCGCTACCGGCTGCGGCAGCTCGAGGAGCTGTACGGCGACCAGCTCGCCGACCCGGATGTCCGCTTCGAGCTGGAGGTCGTCCTGCGCGCCCGCCAGGCCCTCCGATGAGAGCGGCGGCCTGACGGGGCCCCTCGGCGACTCCCCGGACGGGTCAGCCGGTCGTGGCGGCGAGGTAGCGGGAGAACTCCTCCAGCGAGATGCGCCCGTCGCCGTCGAGGTCGAGCTTCTGGACCGCCGCGTCGGCTGCCTCCTGGGACACGGGCTGGCCGAGCACGTCCATCAGCCGCAGCAGTTCCTCGGCCGAGATGAGCCCGTCCTTGTCGACGTCTACCAGGTCGAAGGTCACCGCGTAATCGCTCATAGCCACTCCTCGCGAGTTAGGTCGTCCAGCACCTTAGTGCGCCAACTGCCACCATTTCGGGATTTCATTCACTTACGTCACCCTGCGGCGCCTTTCCACGTCCGCGTGCGCCGTACCAGGGCGGGCCGGACGCCCGTCCGGGATTGCCGTGCCGCAGATGGGTATGTGGGGTTGGTGAGAGTTGGTGAGAAGAAGGGAGCGCCGATGGCCGCCGAGCGTGACCAGGCCCGGCTGCGGGAGGAGCTCGACATGGTCGAGGAGGACCTGGTGAAGCTCCGCGAGACCGTGGCCGAGCTGCGCGGGACCGTCGGAGGAAGTGCCGAGGCCCCGACCGACGCGGCCGAGGTCTCCATGCTGATCGCCATGGCCGACGAGCAGGAACAGCTCATGAACACGCTGGAGGCCCGCCGCGAGGACCTGCGCCGCCGCCTGGGCGAGCAGCCCTGAGAGCGGTGAGGCCGCCCTCCCGGAGGAAGGCGGCCTCGGACTGGCCGTGGCCCGGGCGCGCTCGGCCGCGGTGTTCCAGGTGCGGTCAGCCGCAGTGTTCGAAGGGGCTGTCGTAGGTGGACGAACCGGCTTTACCACCCCACTTCACGCACTTGTCGGCCGCCGCAGCGCGCACCGGGCCCGCGTAGTAGGCGAAGTCGCCCGAGTCGGTGATCCTCGTCGATCCCTGCACCTCCAGGTACGCCGAGGTGGCCGTGGCCGTGCCGAGCGAGGTGCTCTTGATCGTGGCCACGCAGTTGCGGCCGCTGGAGGTGTCGTACAGCAGGTACACCGTCCCCGACGTGCCGAGCGCGGCCGAGTCGATCACGCTGTAACCGGTGCCGCACACCTGCTCCGGGGTGTACGGGTTGCCGCCGGAGCCCCCGGTGACGTACTGCATGTACTTGGTCCAGTTCCAGTTGGGCCCCGGGTCGGTGTGGTCGGTCCCGGGCACCTGGGCGTGGCCGATGATGTGCGTGCGGTCCTTCGGGATGCCGTACTTGTCGGCGACGTAGCGGGTCAGCGCCGCCGACGAGCGGTACATCGCGTCGGTGAACCAGCTCGCGTCGTTGACGTACCCCTCGTGCTCGATCCCGACGGAACGGTCGTTGTAGACGGTCGCGTGGTAGGCGACGTCCTTCTCACGGACCATCTGCGTGATGTCGCCGTCCGACGACCGCACCAGGTAGTGCGCCGAGACCTTGGCGCTCGGGTTCTGGAACCAGGAGATCGTCCCGGCGTACGAGCCCTGCATCACGTGGATGACGATGCGGTCGATCGTGCTCGCGCCCCGGCTGCCGACCCGGTAGTTACTGGTACTGGCCGCCGCCCAGTGGGCGCTCGGGTAGTCCGCGGCGGCCGCGAGGCGCGGAGCGTTCAGGTCGGGCGCGTCGGCGTACGCGCCCCGGTCGGGTTCCACGGTCCTGGCCTGGACGTCCACCGTCTCGCCGCGGGGCGTGACGGTGTGGATGCCTTCGCCGAGCAGGTCGTACACGGTGTCGGCGTAGAGCCGGGCGGAGGAGGGGTTCGCGGCCCCGCCGTACCTGGCCACGGCCGAGTACCACCTGCCGATGTCCCGGCGGTCGGCGGCGCGCAGGCCCAGCCCGTCGGCCTCGGCGCGCAGCACCGCGGCGCCGCCGGCGATGTTGGCCGCGCTGTCGGACCGCACCGCCGCGACCGGCCTGCCGGTGAGCGCGGCGGCCTGCTCCAGAGTGTGGCGCGTCGGATTGGTGACCAGGTGCATCACGCCGTACCCGCCGCTCGCGCTGGGCGCGCCGTCGTGCCCGTCGAGGTGGGTCTCTGCGTAGGCCAGCGCGACGAGCAGATCGCGCGGCACCTCGTACCTCGCCGCCGCGCCGCTGAACGCGCCGCCCAAGGGGTCGGCCGGTGCGGCCGGTGCGGCGTTCGCCGGTGCGCCGAACAGGCAGACCGGAGCCGCGAGCAGACCGGCCAGCGCCACCGCCAGGCGATGTGAGCGGCGGACGCGGAAAGCCATCATGGGTCCTCCTCAACACGGGCGCTCCTGGTGCGAAGCGCCGTGCCGTACAGCGTCCGGAGGACTCATATAAGAAAGCTCCAAAACCCATACATCCGCATGAAACGGATGCGGCCGTACCCCGGGAGCCGAGGGGTCAGCGGCCGGTGGGGGTGAGGGGGGTGAGCGGGCGTTCGAGGGAGACGGGGCCCGTCTCGGCGGGTCTCCCCTCGTTACGCCGGAGCGCGTTGAGGGCGAGCACCAGCACCGCCCCGTACGTCACGTGCGCGGCGGCCAGGACGGCCTGCCGGCCGGGCCGGTCGCGGTGGGCGGGCGGCATGGCGGTGAGGCGTGGCACCCACCCCTGGTAGCTGACCAGCCAGATCGCCAGCCCGTACGCCATGCCCTCCGCCACGCGGGGCCGGCGCCGCCGGAACGGGACCGCGAACAGCCCGCCGGCGGCGGCGCCGAAGCCGACGTGCGCGACCGTCGCCAGCACGTTCTCGCCCGGCTTGGGCCGGTGTTTCGAGCCGGGCAGCACCGCCCGGACGATGTGCTTGGGCGGCGGCTTCCACGACCGCCCGGCCCTGCTCCCGGTCATCATGACGACAGTGTGGGCAGCGGTCGCGATCGTGCCGCTGACGGCGCCTTTGACGAGGTCACGGATCATTGCCGCTACCTGCCCTCACGGCCGGTCCCGAAAACGGGTTCAAGGGATGGCCGAGTCGGCGTCGTGGCCGGAGACGGCGAGGACGCCGTCGATCTCGGTCAGCGTGGCCGTCAGCTCCGCGACCGGCCCCGGTCCGTGCACGCTGAGCCACAGGGTCACCGCGGAAGGATCCCTCTCGGCGCGCTGGTCGACCGACACCTCGCTCATGGTGAACCCCTGGCCGCTGCACACCTCAAGCACCCGCCGCAGCACCCCGCGGCCCGGCAGGTACGAAAGGTGGACGCGCGACGGCGCGTACTTGGAACGGGGCAGCATGTCCGAGACCGGGGCCAGCACGAACACCGCGATGAAATGGCCGACGGTGACGATGATCGCCAGCAGCCACAGCCCCGCCCCGGACGCCATCCCGACGGCGGCGGTCAGCCAGATCGTCGCGGCCGTGGTGAGGCCGCGCACGGCGTCCCGCCTGATGAAGATCAGCCCCGCGCCGATGAAGCCGATGCCCGACACGATCTGCGCGGCCACGCGGGACGGGTCCAGCGTCACGTTGTGCCCGAGGACGTCCTGGAAGCCGTACTTGGACACCAGCATGATCAGCGCGGCGGCGAACCCGACGAGGATGTGCGTGCGCAGGCCCGCGCTCTTCTGGCGGATCTCGCGCTCGACGCCGATGGCCGCCGACAGGACGAACGCCAGGGCGAGCTCCCCGACCTGTGTCCAGCCCTGCCCGGGGAGGCCGCCGAGATATGCCGCCACCATCCGACCAGGTTAGAACAGCCCCGCCCTTCCACCACGAGAGCACGCCGCACGTCTGCGCAGGTCAGCGCGGTGCTTCGTCCGCAGGGGGAGCCGCGCGGGCGGCGGCGAGCGCGTCGGCGACCACGCGGGGGGCCTCGGCCAGCGACGGGCCGTACCAGGTGAGGTGCCGGCCGCTGACCAGCGCGGCGGGGACGCCGGGGAAGAAGCCCGGCCCGTCGCCGGGGGTGAACCGGTACGGCTCGTCCGGCAGGACCACCAGGTCGGGACGGGCGTCCAGCAGCTCGGCAAGGGGGATGCGCGGGTAGCGCTCCGCGTGACCGGCGTAGATGTTGCGCACGCCGAGGCGCATCAGCAGGTCCCCGGCGAAGGTGTCCCGCCCGACCACCATCCACGGTTTCCGCCACACCGGGATCACCGCCCGCCGCACCCCGCCCGCACCCGTCGAGCCCGCGGCACCCGTACCTCCATCCGGTCCGGGACCGGTGCCGGTGCCGGTGTTCCAGGCTCGTTCGGCGGCGGAGAGCCAGGCGGGCTCGGGCAGGCCCAGGGCGGTGACCAGCAGCCGGCGCAGAGAGGCGAACGCGTCGTCGAGCGTGCGGACGACCGTGACCCAGACGGGCACGCCCGCCGCGCGCAGCGCGTCCAGGTCGGGGACGCGGTTCTCCTCCTCGTTCGCCACGACCAGGTCCGGACGCAGCGCCACGATCGCGTCCACGTCGGGGTTCTTGGTGCCGCGCACCCGGGTCACCTGGAGATCGGCGGGGTGCGAGCACCAGTCGGTCGCGCCGGCGAGCAGCCCTGGAGCCGTCGCCGCGACCGATTCGGTGAGCGAGGGGACCAGGGACACCACCCGGCGCACCCGCCCCGGGACGGGCACGGCGAGGCCGAGATCGTCGTGGAGGAGTGTCATGCCCCGGCCCCTTCTCCCGCCCGTTGCGCGGCGTGCGCCCACTGCGCCTCGCGGACCGCCGGGTCGAGCAGGGCGCAGTCGTCGCACATCCCGCCGCCGGGGACGCGGTAGTACAGGCAGCAGCTCACTCGCACGAAGGAGTACCAGCCGGGCGCGGGCTCGGCGAGGCGCCCGGTGCCGGCCAGGACGCCGAGCCCGAGCACCTCGCGCACGAGCCGCGCGGCGCGCGGGCCGAGGTCCGGCCGCGCGACGGGGAGGGTGCGCAGTGTCCCGGCGAGCGAGGAAGCGGCGTTCCCCCACAGGAGCGGCACGGAGACCCCGGCGATCTCGCGGACGGCGCCCAGCAGGGGTTCCAGCAAATCGGTCACGACCACCCGATAGGCCACCTCGGCCGCCCCTCCTGCGCCCTCCGACCCGCCCCCGCCTCCGGGGACGGCACCGCCGGAGGAGGTCCCACCGTCCGGCACACCCTGCGCGGACGAGTCCACGCCGGCCGGCAGGTCCTCCCCGGCGGAGCCTCCCCTGGCCGGCAGGACGAGCCAGCGGGATGTGGCGGAGGCGCGTAGGGGGAGGGGGCCGGTGGCAGCCGGGCGCCAGTGGAGGTCCGACGGGGCCTCGGCCGGGATCAGGCCGCGTGCGGCGACGGCGCCGATGACCGGCGACCACAGCCGGGCGGCGAGCCCCTGGAACAGGACTGAGGCGGCGACGCGGACCTCCTCGGCGCCGAGCCGCCGCTGGTAATCCTCGATCTTCGCGCGCAGCGCTCCGGTGTCCGTCACGAGCTCACTCAGCGGACGCCAGCCCCCGTCATCCTCGGAGCTGGAAGTGGAGCCGGAGTCCGAGCCGGAGCCGGAGTCCACGCCGGAGCCGGGGTTCGTCCCGGGGCCGGAGCCGGGCTCGGGGCCGGTGGAGATGGCGTAGTAAGGACCGATGGCCGAGAGTTCGGCGAGGGTCTCGGCGACCAGACCTAAATCCGCCCGCACACCCCGCACGACCCTCACCCCCCGGTCCGCCTCGGTACGCCTCGGTACGCCTGACCCGGTCAATCCTCGCATCAGACCCGTCCGAACGTACCCGTCCGGGAACCGGCGCGGGCCGCTCACCCCGGTCCGCCTCGTTACGTCCGACCCGGTCAATCCTCGCATCAGACCCGTCCGAACGTGCCTCTCCGGGAACCGGCGCGGGCCGGGGGCCGGGCCGACCGGATGTTACCAACAAGTCAGTAACTTGTGGTGTGAGGTTGTCAAGCGGCCGGGACGGGCCGACAGTCTGAGCAACAGCCGATCGGGGGATCACCCCAGGAGCCAGCTTGGACATCCGCCGCCGCACCCTCGTCATCCTGTCCGCAGTAGCGTTCGTCTTCCTCCCCGCCTCCGCCGTGGCGCTCCCGTCCCCGGCCCTCGCCGCGGCCCCGCCGGTCCCCGGTTCGATGGCCTCGATGGGCGACTCCATCACGCGCGGCTTCAACGCCTGCGGCTTCTACCTGGACTGCACCTCCCGGTCGTGGTCCACCGGGTCCAGCAGCTCGGTCAACAGCCACTACCTGCGCCTCAGAGCCGCCAACCCGTCCCTGGTCGCCCACAACGACGCCAAGTCCGGCGCCACGGTGGCCGACATGCCCGGGCAGGCGCAGCAGGCCGTCTCGCAGGGCGTGGACTACGTGACCATCCTGATCGGAGCCAACGACGCGTGCGCCTCCTCCGAGGACGGCATGACCTCGGTGGCCGACTTCGAGGCGAGGTTCCGCGCCACCATCGACACCCTCTCCACCGGGCTGCCGGAGGCGTCGATCTTCGTCGCGAGCGTGCCGGACCTCAAGCGCTTGTGGGAGGTCGGCAAGGGCAACCTCGCCGCGCGCACCGCGTGGGCCGCACTGGACATCTGCCAGTCGATGCTCGCCCGTCCCCGCTCGACCGACGCGGCCGACGCCGCCCGGCGCGACCGGGTGCGCCGGCGCGTCGCCGACTACAACACGGTGCTGTCGCAGGTGTGCGCCGAGCGGCCCGCCTGCCGGTACGACGGCGGGGCCGTCTTCGGGTACCCGTTCGCGCTCGCGGACCTCAGCACGTGGGACTACTTTCACCCCAACACCAACGGCCAGAAAGTGCTCGCCGAGGTGACCTACGCGGCCTCCTTCGGTCTGGCCTCCCACGACGACCGCTAGCGCGGTCGACCACCCGTCCACCACACCGACGGCCAGCAGGTGCTAGCCGAGGTGACCTCCGCGGCCTCCTTCGGCCTGGCCCCCACGACGACCGCTAGCGCGGTTGACCACCCGTCCACCACACCGACGATCAGAAAGTGCTAGCCAAGGTGACCTCCGCGGCCTCCTTCGGCCTGGCCCCCCACGACGACCGCTGGCGCGGTGACCACATCCGTCCACCGGGCGCGGCTTTCCACCCCCGGCCATGAGTCGGAGGTGATCGGCGCCGGGTCGGCGGGTCGTGGTACGGCGATGCCGGCGCCCGCTACGCCGCCAGAGCCGGTGCAGGCTCGTGAACAGCGCATCAGCGCGCCGTTGGATCCTTGGGACCGATTGGGGAGCCGGCCACGTCCGTCCACCGGGTGCGGTTCTCCAGTCCCGGCCATGAGTCGGAGGTGATCGGCGCCGGGTCGGCGGGTCGTGGTACGGCGATGCCGGCGCCGGTTACGGTGCCCGACCCGGTCAACATTCGCGGACAGCCCACCAGCACGCCGTGGAAGGAGATGGTGCCCGTGTCGGGGTGGGTCAGGGGACCAGGTAGGTGGTGTCCCTGATGTCGGTGATGGCCATGTGGCCGGGCGCGTGCCCGATGGCGAACGGCGGGCGTGAGCGCATGACCGCCGCCTGCGGGGTCACCCCGCAGGCCCAGAACACCGGGATCTCTCCCGCCCGCACCTCGACCGGCTCGCCGAAGTCGGGCCGGTCGAGGTCGCGCACGCCCAGCGCGCCGGGGTCGCCGACGTGGACGGGAGCACCGTGCACGGCCGGGTAGCGGGAGGTGACCCGCACCGCCGTCGCGACCATGTGCGCGGGCACCGGGCGCATGGACACGACCATGGGCCCGGACAGCCCGCCCGCGGGCCGGCAGTCGCGGTTCGTGCGGTACATCGGCACGTTCGTCCTGCTCTCCAGGTGCCGCACGGGCACCCCCGCCTCCAGCAGCGCGGCCTCGAAGGTGAAGCTGCAGCCGATGAGGAAGCAGACCAGGTCGTCGCGCCAGTACGCGGTCACGTCCGGCACCTCGGCGACCTGCTCGCCGTTCTCGTACACCCGGTAGGCGGGCAGGTCGGTGCGCAGGTCGCCGTCGAAGACGGAGGCGGCGACCTCGCCCGGCTCGGTCACGTCCAGCACGGGGCACGGGCGCGGGTTGCGCTGGGCGAAGAGCAGGAAGTCGTACGCGCGGTCCCGGGGGAGCGCCAGCAGGTTGGCCTGCGTCCAGCCGGCCGACCAGCCCGACGTGGGCGTCACCAGCCCGTCGCGGAACAGCGACCGGGCCTCGCCGGGCGTCAGCAGAGCGGGATCGAGCATGCCTTCGTCTCCTTCCTCGCGCTTCATGGGCGAGCCTCGTGCCTCATGGGCGGGCCTCATGTTTCATGGGCGGCTCTCGTGCTTCATGGGCGGGCCTCGTGCGTCACGCGCGCGCCAGGCGGAACCGGACGCGCTGGCCGGGGCGGACCTGCGCCGCGCGGTCCACGTCGGACGTGCGGACCACCGCGATCACCGGGTACCCGCCCGTGACGGGGTGGTCGGCCAGGAACAGCGTCGGCTGCCCGGACGGCGGCACCTGCAGCGCGCCCGGCACCATGCCCTCGGGCGGAAGCTCGCCCTCCCGGACCCGCTCCAGGCAGGGCCCGCGCAGCCGCATGCCGACCCGGTTGCTGTCGACGGTCACCTCGTACGGCTCGGCGCACAGCGCCTGGAGCGCTCCGGGGGCGAACCAGTCGTCCCGGGGTCCTGGCAGGACGGAAAGGACGGGCTCCCCGGGGTACAGGGGGGTCACCGGGGCGAGGTCCACGATGGGGAACCTCTCCGGCGGCGGCCCCACCGGCAGCGCCGAGCCGCGCGCCGGCCGGTCGGGGCCGACCCCGGCCATGATGTCGGTCGCCCGGGACCCGAGGACCTCCGGCACGTCCAGCCCGCCCCGCACCGCCAGGTACGTGCGCAGGCCGCGCCCGGGTACGCCGAGCCGTAGCGTGGCTCCGTCGGGCAGCCGTTCGACGGCCTGGTGGCCGGCTCCCCGCGCCCGGCCGGCGGCGTCGGTGACGGTGGCGGGGCACGGCGCCCCGCTCAGCGCGATCGTCAGGTCGCCGTGGGCGCGCACCTGGAGCCCGCCCAGGGTGACCTCCAGCGCGGCGGCGCCCTCGGGGTTGGCCAGCAGGCGGTTCGCCAGGCGCAGCGCCGCCCGGTCGGCCGCGCCGGACCGTCCCACGCCGAGGTCGCCGCGGCCTGGACGCCCGAGATCCTGCACGGTCGTGAGCGGCCCGGTGGCCAGCACCTCCAGCCACCCCGGCCGCTCCGCCTCACCCATGACGGACCTCCCCGCGGCCGGGAGCGACCTCGGTCCAGACCTCCCTGCGGCCGGGGGCGACCTCGGTCTGTATCTCGGTCGCGGTCTCGGGCATGGTCGCGGTCGCGGTCCCGGGCGTGGTCTCGGTGAAGCGCACGCGCATGCCGGGGCGCAGGAGGGCGGGCGGGTCGGCGGCGAGGTCCCACACGGAGAGCGGGGTGCGGCCGATGAGCCGCCAGCCGCCGGGCGACTCGCGCGGGTAGACCGCGCTGTACCCGGCCGCCAGCGCCACCGCCCCGGCGGGGACCCGCACCCGCGACTCGGTGCGGCGCGGCACCCGCAGCCGCGGGTCGCCGCCGACCAGGTACCCGAAGCCGGGGGCGAAGCCGGAGAAGGCCACCGTCCACGGCGTTCCGGTGTGCGCCTGGACCACCTCGCGTTCCGAGAGCCCGGTCAGGGCCGCCACGTCGGCGAGGTCGGCCCCGTCGTAGACGACCGGGACGGTCACCTCCCCGCTCGCCGCGCGCCGGCCGGCCGCCGGACGGGCGCGCAGGATCGCCGACTCGACCGGTTCGCGGCGCCGGGGCCCGTCGAAGCGGACCAGCAGCGTCCCGGCCGCCGGGAGCAGGTCGGTCACCCCGGGCGGCGGGTCGGCGGCGAGCGCTTCGTACAGGGCCAGGACCTCCTCGACCCCGTCCAGCTCGACCAGGACGGCGCTGTCCCCGCACCTGCGCAGGCGCGGGCTCATGGCGCCCGGTTCCCGATGAAGGGCGCCACCTCGACGCCGCCCGCGGCCAGCGCGGCCCGTACCCGCCGGGCCATGGCGACCGCGCCGGGGGTGTCGCCGTGCACGCAGATCGACGCGGCCGTGACCGTCAGCGGCGTGCCGTCGATCGCGGTGATCGGCTCGCCGCGCGCCATGCGCACACAGCGTTCGGCCACCTCGCCGGGGTCGTGCAGCACCGCGCCCGGCTCGCCCCGCGGGACCAGGGTGCCCTGGGGGGTGTAGGCCCGGTCGGCGAAGCACTCGGGGACGACGGTCAGGCCCGCCTGCCCGGCCTGGCGCAGCCACTGCGAGCCGGGCAGGCCGAGCACCGGCAGCCCGGGATCGTAGGCGCGGACGGCCGCGACGACCGCGGCCGCCTGCTCCTCATGGTGGACGATCGCGTTGTACAGGGCGCCGTGCGGCTTGACGTAGCTCACCCGCGTCCCGGCCAGCCGGGCGAACGCGTCCAGGGCCCCGATCTGGTAGACGATCTCGTCGGTCAGCGTCTCGGGCGGCACGTCGATGAAGCGCCGCCCGAAGCCGGCCAGGTCGCGGTAGCTCACCTGGGCGCCGATCGCGACGCCGAGCGCGGACGCGGTCGCGCACGTGCGCCGCATGATCGTCGGGTCGCCCGCATGGAAGCCGCAGGCCACGTTGGCGCTGGTGACGACCGACAGCAGCGCCTCGTCGTCGCCGAGGCTCCAGCGGCCGAACCCCTCACCGAGGTCGGAGTTGAGGTCGACGGTCGTGACCGGGCCTGGGCGGCCGGCCGTCGCGATCGGGCCTGACACGATGGGCTCCCAATTGACTCGTGCGGGTGGGTCAGGAAAGGCGCCGGGCCCGGGTCTCGGGCAGTCCCAGCAGGGCCACGACCGCGAGCCCGTACGCCAGCGCGCCGAACGCCATGGCGCCGCCGACGCTGTAGGCGGTCGCGAGGTATCCGATGATCGTGGGGAAGAAGGCGCCGAGGCCGCGGCCGACGTTGTAGGTGAAGCCCTGCCCGGTGCCGCGGATGGCGCTGGGGTACAGCTCGGCCAGGTAGGCCCCGAAGCCGGAGAAGATGGCCGAGGAGCAGAACCCGAGCGGGAAGCCGAGGAACATCACGTACTCGCCGGCCGAGCTCGGAAGCTGTGTGTAGAGCAGGATGAGCGCGCCGCTGAGCACCGAGAAGATGGCGAAGGTCCGCTTGCGCCCGATCTTGTCGGTGAAGTAGCCGCCGGTCAGGTAGCCGCAGAACGCGCCGGTGATGAGGAAGACCAGGTAGCCGCCCGTGCCGATGACCGACAGGCCGCGCTCGGTCTTGAGGTAGGTGGGCACCCAGGTGGCCAGGGTGTAGTAGCCGCCCTGCACGCCGGTGGCGAGCATCGTCGCGAAGACCGTGGTGCGCCGCAGGCCGTCGCCGAAGACGGCGAGCGGTGACACCCGGTCGCCGGTGGCGCGCTGCTCGGTGAAGATCGGCGCGTCGGTGACGTTGCGCCGTACGTAGATCACCGCCAGCGCCGGGAGCGCGCCGGTCCAGAACAGCACCCGCCAGGCCAAATCCTCGTCCAGGAACTGGAACACCAGCGTGTACACCAGGACGGCGAGGCCCCAGCCGATGGCCCACGAACTTTGGATGACCGCGACGGCTCGCCCCCGGTGGCGCGCCTGGGCGTACTCGGCGACCAGGATGGCCCCGGCCGCCCACTCGCCGCCGAAGCCGAGGCCCTGCAGAGCGCGGAACCCGAGGAGGGTCTCGTAGTTGGGCGCGATGCCGCACAGCGCGGTGAACAGCGCGTAGACCGAAACGGTGATCATGAGCGTGCGGGCGCGGCCGACCCGGTCGGCGAGCACGCCCGCGATGACGCCGCCGAGCGCGGAGCAGACCAGCGTGGCCGTGGCCAGCAGCCCGGTCTGGGCCGTGCCGAGGCCGAAGGTGCCCGCGATGGCCACCAGGCCGAGCGGGAGCACCCAGAAGTCGTAGGAGTCGAGGCTGTAGCCGAGGAAGGCCCCGGCGAACGCCTTGCGGCCCTTGGCGCTGAGCGTGGAGTACCAGGCGAACGCGCCCTTGTGGGGCTGCTCGTCGTGGGGGAGGTATGCGGCTGGTTCCGGCTTGGACGTCGTCATGGCGCACCTCGCTGCCACTCTGCCAGACGGGAGGCGCCACCGGCTCCGGCGGGCCGGAGCGGTGTCCCCGAGCGCCTCATGGCTCTGTGAGCCAGTGGATTCAACATAAGGATCGTTCAACGATCTGGCAATAGCCTCGTGCTAGGATTTCACCTCACACCGATGGGATTGAAGGGGCTGAACCGTCGTGACCGATGGTGCCGCGGGGGTCACCGAGCGCCTCGCAGAGGACCGTGCCCTGCTCGGGCGCACCAGCACGGCCGAGCGCGTCGCCGCCATCCTCCGCGAGCGCATCACCGAGGGCATGTTCTCGCCCGGCACCCGCCTGTCGGAGGAGTCGATCGGCGCGGCGCTCGGGGTGTCACGCAACACGCTGCGCGAGGCCTTTCGCCTGCTGTCCCATGAACGGCTACTCGTCCACGAGCTCAACCGGGGCGTGTTCGTCCGCCGGCTCACCGCCGAGGACGTCGTCGACCTCTACCGCGTCCGGCGCCTGATCGAATGCTCGGCGATCCGCCAGTCCGGCCGCCCCTCCGCCGAGGCGCTCGCCGACCTGCGCGAGGCCGTCGCCGCCGCCGGGCGCGCGGCGGCCGAGCAGCGCTGGGAGGACGTCGGCACCGCCAACATCCGCTTCCACCAGGCGATCGTGCACCTCACCGGCAGTCCCCGCCTGGACGAGACCATGCGCCGCCTGCTCGCCGAGCTACGGCTGAGCTTCCTGGAGATGGCCAACCCCCGCGCCTTCCACGAGCCGTACCTGTGGCGCAACCGCGACATCCTCCAGCTCATCGAGACCGGCGACACCGAAGGCGCCGAACGCGCCCTCAGCGACTACCTCACCGACGCCGAACACCAACTCGTCACCGCCCACACCTGAGGCGGCTACTGTCCCCTTCCTGCGGTCCTCGCCTCCGCGCCCTGGGGGCGCTCCGGCTCGGGCTGTATTTCCCAGGAGGCAAGCCCCCTTCGACCCCCGATCGAGGGGCCGGCCCCTCAAGCTCCCCGCCATCTGGCCCAAGTCGTCAGCGGAACACCGCTTACGGAAGCGCCAGAAAGCAGGGCCCGCCACCACGATGTGTGACCCGCTCCGCTGTCCGTCGAAATTTGTCTCATACATAGTCGGCTTATATGCGACTTGCGCTGATTGTGCAGTCGGCTAACCGCTCGCCGAAAGATAGTGCCGGGTTTACCATTCTCGGGAATCGGCGCGTGTTGCCATGGTCGTGAACGTGGCTGGGTGTATCGCCGTGAGTTTCATCATCTGGTGAAGCAGGTGAAGTATGCCCTCCGATCGGGAAATGGACCCCTATGCGTCCCCTCGCGCTCTGTTCGCCTTCGAGTTGCGCCGTCACCGGCAGGCGGCCGATCTGACGCAGCGGCAACTCGGCGAACGCATCGGCTACTCCGACTCGCTGGTCGCCATGGTCGAGTCGTGCAAGCGGGCGCCGTCGCGGCAGTTCGCGGAGCTGTGCGATCGGGCTCTCGGGCTGGACGGCACCATGGCCAGGCTCTACGCCGCCACCACCTGGAGGACCGCACCGGACTACCTCCGGCCCTGGCTGGAGGAGGAACAGGACGCCACCAGCCTGCGCACCTGGCAGCCGACCCTGGTCCCCGGCCTGCTCCAGACCGAGGCGTACGCCCGGGAGATCCTGGCGACCTGGCCGGGCATCGGTGCCGAGCAACTGGAGGAACGCCTGGCGGGGCGCATGGAGCGCCAGACGATGTTCAGCGGTGAGATGCCGCCGGACTTCACCGTCGTCATCGACGAGGACGTGATCAGCCACGTGATCGGCGACACGAAGGTCATGCGCGAGCAGCTCACGCACCTGCTGGAGATCGCCCACCATCCCCAGGTGACGCTCCAGATCGTCCCGTACGCGGCCAGACCGCATTGTGGCGCGATGGGCGGGTTCATTATCGCCGAACGCAACGGGCATCCCTATGCCGCGTACGCGGAGGCTCAGCCAGTCGGTCGCACCTTTGATGACCGCCGGCTCATATCCGAATTGATCCGGAGATATGACGCGATCCGGGCGGAGGCCGTACCGTTCAAGCAGTCCCTCCGGCTGATAGAGGAAGCGGTGAACCGACTTGGCGTCTGAGCTTCAGAACGCGCGGTGGCGTAAGAGCAGCTTCAGCGGTGACTCGGGGGAGTGTGTCGAGGTGGCCTCGGGCGTTCCCGGTCTGGTCGGGGTGCGCGACAGCAAGAATCCCGGCGGTGGCGTACTGGCTTGCATCCCCGGCGAGTGGTCCGCGTTTCTGGCCGGCGTGAAGGCCGGTCGCTTCGACGGCTGATCCCTCCGGAGCGTCCGTCCCCAGGACGAGAGCTCTCAACGATGAGGGCTCTCGTCCGCCGTTCTGGCAGTCTGGCTCTCGTCCCAGTGAGCCTTTCCGCGCAACGATGTGTAGCGCTTCGTGATCGACGACTGTGATCAGGTGATGCGCTCGTGTTCGATGTGCGGCAGGACGAGTGTGGTACGCGGCTCGAGGTGTCGCGCTACACCTCGTACACCTCGTATGCCTCGCCATCGGTGCTGGCGACCACGACCGTATAGCCGTCGAGATCCTTGAGCCAGATTTCGCGGTGGCCCGGCCCGTTGCCTTGGCCCTGCGGGGGGTTGCGGTGCGGCGGTCGGACCACCGTGGCTCCGAGGTCGGCTGCGCGTTGGAGTACGCCGTCGAAGTCGCCGACTTCCCCGAACCACACCAGGACGCCGTTGCCGACATCGCTGCCGACGTCGGTGAACAGGCCGTGGTGGTGCTCGACGCGCCGCTGGTGGAGCTGGAGCACGAGGACGCCGTCTGCGAGCAGGCGCTCGTACTCCGGCCCGCCGTGGTCGCTGCGCAGGCCGAGGAGCTGCTGGTACCAGCGGCTGGACGCCTCGACGTCGCTGACGGCGAGCAGCGTCTGGGCCTGGGCGGTGCGGGCCGGCGCGACGACGCCGATCCGGTTGCCCGCGGGGTCGTCGATCTCAGCCAGCCAGCGTTCGCCGCCGTCCGGCCGGGGGCGGCCACGAACCCGGCCACCGGCGGCCTCCACCCGTTGCAGCGCCGGATACAACTGGTCGACCCAGACCCAGACGACCGGCCCGGCATCGCGGGCCGGCGTCAGATCGGTGGTCCACTGGCCGATCATCCCGGGTGCTTCGAAGTCGCCGTGCTCGCTGTCGGCAGACCAGCCGAAGGCCGCCTGGTAGAAGGCCGCGGAGCGGGCCACGTCGGTGGCGGGCAGTTGCAGGTAGGCGATGCCGCCCTCGGGCGGGTACTGACCCATGGCGGGGGTGGGTCGGGTCACGTCGTTCTCCTTCGGTGGTGGACGGATCCGGGGGTGTCGTCGATGAGCAGCCGGCTGGCGGAGCGGGCGAACCAGTCCTGATAGCGCTCGACCGTCCAGCCACGGCGACGGACCAGTCGGTCGAACAGTGCGGGGTCCATCAGGATCCACACGGTGTCGATGGCGTCCTGCCTGCTCAGGCCGCTGCGCAGGGCTGCCTTGGCGGTCAGCCCGTCGACGATCCAGTCGGCGGTGATCTCCCGCTGCGCGATCATCTGCTCGGCGACGTCGGCCAGCCCGGGATCAGCCGCGGATCCCTCGAACACCGCCAGGACCAGGCCGGCGGAACGCGCCTGGGCCGGGCCGAGCACGTCGGCGACGACATCGAGAAACTCCTTCGCGCCGGCGGCGTTCAGCGCGGACACCGTCCAGTCGCGTTCCAGCACCGGGACCGCCTCATCATCACCGGCGATCGCAACGTCGATGGTGGCCTTGAGCAGGCGTGCCTTGGTGCCGAACAGCAACTCGACGGTCGGCACTGAGACACCGGCCGCCGCCGCCACGGCGCGCATCGTGGTGCCGGCATATCCCTTCGCCACGAACACTGAGGTCGCGGCCTCCATCACCCGGCGCTTGGTGCGGCGTGCCTGCTCCTCCCGGCGGCTCGAACGATAGGAACGCGCCGGTGCCTGCTCGCCTGGTGGTACTGGTTCCACAGACGACAGAATTGACTATGGCTGCCCCATAGTCAATCTCTGATGCAGAGCGACATCGACGCCCCGGTTCTGGGTGAGCGGTGTCCACATGAAGGCTCTGCTGGACGATCAAACTCAACAGCTACGGAAAGTCACGAATGATTGCACGGAATGGCTCAGTGGGCTGATGACGGTCATCGTGCCGGGCGGTCAGGAGTGGGGGGTGGATGCGTGGGGCAAGGGGGGTCTCATGAGGGTCGTCGTCCTGTCCGACACGCATGCTCCCCGGTTCTGGAAGTCGTGCCCGCCGCGGGTGGCCGAACACCTGCGGGGGGCCGACGTCATCCTGCACGCGGGGGACGTGTGCACGGCCGGCGTCCTGGACGAGCTTGCCGCGTTCGCGCCGGTCCACGCGGTGAAGGGCAACAACGACGGCCCGGACGTGGACGCCCCTGAGACGCTGGAGCTCGACCTCGACGGGCTGCGGGTGGCCATGATCCACGACAGCGGCGCGGCCAAGGGACGCTGGGCCCGCATGCGCAGGCGCTTCCCATCCGCCGATCTGGTGGTGTTCGGCCACTCGCACATCCCGCTGGACCACGCCGAGGAGGGGCTGCGCATCTTCAACCCCGGTTCCCCCACCGACCGCCGCCGTCAGCCCCACGGCACCATCGGCGTGCTCCACGTCGAAGACGGCCGCCTGCTGGCCGCCGACATCATCCCGGTCACCTGACGACGCGCGAGCGCCCCGGCCTCGTCGAGGTGCGGGGGCGGCGCCGTCACCCTCGCCCCCGTGAGGGCGAGGGCGCGAAGTCCCCTGACGCTCCGCGGCGGCTCGCTAACCGGCGGCGGCGGGCGGCTGGGAGGCGCTGGTGCGCTGGAGGTGGACTATCTGGCGGAAGGCCTGTTTGAAGACGGCGTAGACGTCCTCGCCGATGGCCTCGGCGTGCCGGCGCTCGATGTCGGCGGCGATGGCGTCCGACCGTTCCATCTCGTCCAGGCCGAGCGGGGTGGGGACGATGAGCTTGGCCCGCCGGTCCTGCGGGTCGGGCTCGCGGCGCACGTAGCCGAGTTCGACCAGTTCGTCCACCAGTGTGCCGATCACCTGCTTGTGCTGGCCGGACTGCTGTGACAGGTCGGTGGCGCGGCTGCCCTCCTCGTCGAGGTACGCCAGGACGGCGCCGTGCCGGGGCCGCAGGTGCGGGTGGCCCTCCCGGACGAGGGTCTCGAACATCTCCCGCTGGACGGCGAACAGCATCTGGCCGGCCATGATGCCGAGGTCGGGGTCGGTCTTCTTGCGTTCGCTGCGCCGCATGGGGGCCATCCGTCCGTCAACTAGTCACTAAACTTGATAGTCACTGATACTTACTATATCGTCGAAGTCGCCTGCTCACATCAGGAGACAGCGATGACAACCGTAGAACTGACCAGATTCCATGTGGCGCCCGGTGAGGTGCGCCGCCTGCTCGCGGCCCGTCCGGCGATGCTCGCCGACTTCCGCGCCGACCGCGCCGGCTTCCTCGGCGCCCGGCTGGTGCGCCTGCCCGGCGACGACTGGCTGGACATCGTGCGCTGGCGGACCGCCGAGGACTTCGCCGATTCGCGGGCCAAGGGCGCGAACCTGCCCGGCATCAGAGCCTTCTTCGAGGCCATCGACCACGTGGTGTCCGCCGAGGCGGGCACCGCCATTGAAGACGAGGACCAGCCATGACCACCCTGATCACCGGCGCCACCGGCGCCGTCTCCAGTGCGCTCCTGCGCTCCCTGCCCACCACGGACGACGTCCGCCTGCTCGTGCGCGACCCCGCCCAGGCGCCCGACCTCCCCGGAGCCGAGGTCGTCGTCGGCGACCTGGAGCAGCCCCGCACCCTCGGCCCGGCGTTCGACGGGGCCGACACCGTGTGGCTGCTCACCGCGATGGGCCCGCAGGCCCCGCACGCCTCCATGAACGCCGTCTGGGCCGCCCGTCAGGCGGGGGTGCGCCACGTCGTGCGCATGTCCGCCGTCGGGGCCGGTCATGACGCTCCGACCCGCAACGGCCGGCTGCACGCGTTGTCCGACGCCGAGCTGATGGCCTCCGGCCTGCGATGGACCATCATCCGGCCGCACTTCTTCATGCAGAACCTGTTCGGCTCGGTGAACGGCGGCACGCTGTACGGGGGCCTCGGCGACGGGCGGGTCGGCATGATCGACGTGCGGGACATCGGCGACTTCGCCGCCCGCGTCCTCACCGAGCCGCAGTCCCACGAGGGGAAGGTCTACACCCTGACCGGACCGGCCGGCATCTCCCTCAAGGAGGTCGCCGAGCGGCTCCGGCTCATCTATGGCACGCCGGTCGACTATCACGCGCTGAGCGAGAGGGAGGCATACGAGGCCATGCTCGGCGCCGGGCTGCCCGACTGGATCGCCGCGGTCAACGCCGAGTACGGCACCGCGTACGCGCGTGGCTGGGGAGACTTCACCACATCGGACTTCCCCGATGTCATGGGACGGCCCGCCCGGTCGTTCGGCGACTTCGCCCGCGACTTCGCCGACCGCATCCGCGGCGCCTGAGGAGCCCACCGGAGCTGCGGCGCCCGAGGAGTCCGACCGGTTCCGCCGCGCTGAGCGTTTCGCCGGCCGTTCCGCGACGCTCGTCCAGCGGTTCCGTGCTCCCGTCCATCGGTTCCGGGGCATCGATGGGCTCCGCCGGGCGGATCCGTGGCGCCGGGAGGGGAATGTACCCGGGATCGAGCCGGGAGGGGCGGCTCGCGGCCGGGAAGGTGGGCGGATGGGCGAGGTGTGGTCGATCGCCGTGCGCGGGCTGTGCGGGGGGCTGCTGGTCATGGCCTTCGCTCTCGCCGGCGAGATCGTGAGCCCGAAGCGGTTCGCCGGCATCTTCGCCGCGGGGCCGGCCGTCGCGCTCGCGGGGATGGCCGTGACGCTGCTGGTGCTGGGGGAACGCCAGGTGGCGGAGGCGGGGCACGGCATGGTCGTCGGGGCGGTGGCGCTGGTCGCCTACTGCGCTTCGGCGGTCCCGCTGACGCGGCGGCTCGGCGCCACCGCCGGCAGCGCGGTGGCGATGGTGATCTGGGCGGCCGTCGCGGCCCTCGGCTGGGAGCTGATCACGTGAGCGACGATCCCGGCAGGATCCGCGTGCACCCCGAGAAGATCCGCGAGATCTCGCTGCCCGGGATGGCGCTGCGCTTCGCCTTCGGCATGGTGGTCTCCGTGATCGCCGGCCTGGTGGGGCAGCGGTGGGGGGTCACCGCGGGCGGGGTGTTCCTGGCCTTTCCCGCCGTCATGGCGGCCACGCTCACGTTGATCCAGGACGAGGAGCACAGCCGGGTCCCGGTCGCGCAGGACGCCCGGGGCGCGGTGCTGGGCGCGATCGGGATGATCGTCTTCGCGGTGTGCGTCTGGGCGCTGGCCGGCCGCGTCCCGGCGGCGCCGGCGATGGCGTTGGCGACCGTGGCCTGGATGATCGTCTCCGCCGTCCTCTACCTGGCGGTGCGGCGTCACACGAGATAGGTGTGCCGGGGTGTCACCGGGAGGATGGAGAACCCTCACCTCAGGGCGGCGGGAACCGAAGGTGGGAAAACGCTGGGCGACGGGCGAATAGGGGGCCCGATAGCGCGGTAGGGGTGGCCGGCGATAAGTGTGCGACGCGCTGTTTCGCAGGACGGCGCGGCTGTTCTTCCAATAATTCCCGGAAAATGACTGATGCGGCCGGAGACGTTGTCTCCGGCCGCACCTCAGCCGTCTGCCACTAGCGGTCGGTCAGATCCAGGGAGTGCTGTTGTCACTGGTGGGGGTGGGGGTGGGAGTCGGGGTCGAGCTCTGGGTCTGCGTGTCGCCCGGGGTCGTCGCGTCGGCCATGGACATGCCCGCGACGGCGGCGCTTCCGGCGGTGGCGAAGATGGCGACGATGGCGATGCGGGCGGCGGCGGACTTCATGTTCTTCATCATTTTGCTGACCCCTTTTTTGTGGCCTTCGGCTTGTTTCCCTCACCGTTTTCCTGGTGACATTTACGAAGGTATGGGGGGTCGCTATCCATGCCTTATCGCTCCGCTTCTGTTTCACCACCGCCGAAGTAGGGGGCGGCGATAGCGGTTATCGAATGCCTTTTTCCGGAGGGCGTCGCGCCGCGCGGGAAGGTGGGCCATGGGCCTCGCGCCCCAGGTCGGGGAACGGCGATGACGGGCGATGACGGGCGACGACGGCAGCGACAGGGGCGGCCGGGTGGCGGGACGCGATGGCGGGACGCGATGGCGAGACGAGGTCGCGGCGTCGACCGGACGGGGGTGGCGCGTCCGCCCGGACGAGGATGGGCCGACGATGGCGGCAGGGAGCTGGGCGAGGAAGGTATGAGGCCGGTCGTCCGGTCGCTACCGTGTCGGACGTGAAGCCACATCGACGCATGCGGCGCGGTGGCCGCGCGGAGCGCGGCGCCCGGCCGGCGAAGGTGCCGCCGCCGGGGGAGCTGACGGGCATGGACGTCGTGCTCGTCGGCTACTTCTCCGCCAAGGAGCGGCATTACCTGGTGATCATGGACGAGTTCGCGAGCGCGGTGGCGGCCCTGGGCGCCCAGGTGGTGGGACGCTTCGTCCAGCGCCGGGGCGTCTCGGACGGCGGGGCGCGGACGATGGACGCGCCCTATTCGTCCCGCACGCTGGTCAGCGCCGGCAAGGTGGAGGAGATCGCGCTGGTCCGGGAGAAGACCCGTGCCGACGCCGTCATCTTTCTCAACCCGCTGACCGCGCACCAGGTCGAGACCCTCACCGGCCTGTTCAACTGCCCCGTGCTCTCCTCGCAGGACCTGGTGCCATAGGCGGGCGTCCTCACGAGGGCACTGTCGGGAACGCGGATACGGCGAGCGGCGCCGCCGTCGCGGCGGTCTCGGCCGGGAGCCGGGGGACGCCCGCCGGGACGCCGTGATGGACGGGTCCCGGTGGGCGTAGGCGCTGACCGGTGGATCACACCGGCATTGTTAGCGCTAACATTCGAGGGTCTCGAGGTGCGTCGTTCTTCCTGGCGCGGGCCCTTTTCGTAACCCGGGCTCGGCGCGCCTGTCAACCCACCGCCCGCCGCGGCTGAAATTTACAGCCGCCGGCCGGGCCGTGCCCGGACGCGGTGCCACCCGCGGGCGCAGGCGGAACGCGCCGCCGGCGGCCGGAGAACCCGCCGCTCACCGCCTGCGCGGCGCCCCCGGCGACATCTGGGCTCATGCTTGGGGGACGACGCGGGCATGGCGGACGGGCGCACGCCGGCCGTTGCGCGCCGGTGATCGCGGACGTACAGTCGCCACCGCCTCACCCCTCCACCCACAGGGGCGGGCCCTTCACGACGCCCTCCGGCCGCACCGACGGCCGCGGGCGACGGCCTGGCGCGGGAAGCCGGGCACCGGCACGACGCCCCGCCACCTGCGGCGCGCCTCCTCCGGCGCCGACCCGGCGTGCCCGCGCGGGCGCGCCTGTGCGCCGGACCGCCGTCCTGCCCCGGTGAGTCCCTGCCGCCCCGCCTCGCCCTGTGCCGTGGCGCGGGCGGCGCCGCTCGAACCACGGATGAGGACCAGGGATGAACTCCGCGACTTCCACGCCCAGAACCGGCCCGCGCCGCCGCCTCCGCCGAACGCTCGCGGCGGCGGCCGTCGCGGTCGCCGCCCTGTGCGGCTCCGCCCCGGCGCACGCCGCGACGTCCGCGCCCGCCCTGACCGGGAAAGCGACCGCTGCCCTGACCGCGAAAGCGACCGCCGCGCTGACCGCGTCCGCGACGGGTGCGGCAGGTACGACCGCCGCGTCGGCGACCGGTGCGACCCTCGGACAGGCCGCTCGGCGGTCCACGGCCGGGGGCGCCCCCTTCGCGGCCCGCGCCGCCTACCCCAACCCCGGGTACGTCACCGGATCGATCTCGGTGCACGACCCGTCCATGGTGAAGACGCCCGCCGGCGGCTACATCCTCGTGCACACCGGCGACAACATCGCCATCAAGACCTCCACCGACCGGACGGCCTTCCGTGACGCCGGCACGGTGTTCCCGGGCGGCGCGTCCTGGACGACGGCCTACACCGGCGGCAGCCGCAACCTGTGGGCGCCGGACATCTCCTACCGCAACGGCCGGTACTACCTGTACTACTCGGCCTCCACCTTCGGCTCCAACCACTCGGCGATCTTCCTGGCGACCAGCACGACCGGCGCCTCGGGAAGCTGGACCAACCAGGGCCTGGTCATCGAGTCCCGGACCTCCGACAACTTCAACGCCATCGACCCCAACCTGGTCGTCGACGGCCAGGGCGCCTGGTGGCTGTCGTTCGGCTCGTTCTGGTCGGGCGTCAAGCTCGTCCGGATCGACCCGGCCACCGGCAAGCGGGCCGACTCCACCATCCGGTCCATCGCCGGGCGCAACGGCGGCGCGATCGAGGCGCCGTACATCTTCAGGCGCGGCTCGTACTACTACCTGTACGTGTCGTTCGACCTGTGCTGCCGGGGCGCGTCCAGCACCTACCGCGTCATGGTCGGCCGCTCGACCAGCGTCACCGGCCCCTACGTCGACCGTAACGGGGTCGCGATGACCTCCGGGGGCGGCACCGAGATCCTCGCCGGGCACGGGAGCATCCACGGCCCCGGCCACCAGGCCGTCTTCACCGACGTCGACGCCGACGTGCTGGTCTACCACTACTACGCCGACAACGGCGCCTCGCGGCTCGGCATCAACCTTCTCGCCTACGACTCCGCCGGCTGGCCCTACGTCTACTGACCGGGGATGAGGGGGACCGGGCTCCGTCCGGTCCCCCGTCGCCCTAGCCGACGGTGTAGTTACGGAACAGCAGCAGGGCCAGGCACAGGGCCACCACGATGTTGACCACCGTGGCGGCGGCGAACACGCCCACCGGGCGCCAGCCGGCCTCCTTGAGGGAGGAGACGCGGAACTCCAGGCCGATGCTGACGAAGGCGAGGATGAGGAACCAGGTGCGCAGGTCGTTGGCCACGCCGATGACGGCCTTGCCGTGGTCGGCCGGGACGGTGGTCAGCCACCAGGTGGCGATCACCGACGCGGCCACGAACCCGATGACGAACTTGGGGAACCGCCGCCACAGCTCGACGGCGCTCGGCCTGGCGCTGTCGGCGCGGCGCTCGACGCGGAAGGCGAACCAGGCGGTCAGCGCCACGACGACGACCCCGATGAGCGCGTTCTGGGTGACCTTCACGATGGTCGCGATGGCCAGGGCGTTCTCGCCGACGATGGTGCCGGCGGCGGTCACCGCGGCGGTGGTGTCGATGTTGCCGCCGATCCACGCGCCGGCCACCTCGGGAGTCAGGCCGAAGGCGGAGGCCAGCGCCGGCAGGATGAAGATCGACGGCAGGGCGAAGGCGATCACCAGGCTGGCGCTGTAGGCGAGTTGCTCGCGCCGGGCCTGCACGGCGCCGGCCGCGGCGATGGCGGCGCTGACCCCGCAGATGGACACGGCCGCCGACAGCAGCGCGCGGAGCTTGTCGTCCAGGCCGAGCCGGCCGCCCAGCCACCAGGTGAACAGGAAGACCGTGCTGATCAGCACGATGCCCTGGACGATGGCGGGCCCGGCCGCGGTGACGATCACCTTGAGGTTGATCGACGCGCCGAGCAGCACCAGGCCGGTCTTGATGAAGAACTCGGTGCGAAAACCTCCGGACAGCCGTTCGCGCAGGCCGGTCGCGGTGAGGACCGCGTTGCCCAGCAGGCCGAGGATGATGGCGTAGACCGGGAACTCGATGGCCTTGGCGAAGCTCGACCCGGCGAACCAGGCGGGGACGTTCTTGTCCAGGAACCGGGTCGCCGCGGCGAGCAGGAGCACGACGAGCACGCCGGCGACCGGCCACTGCCAGGCGACGGGCGCGCGGGCCGGTGCGGTCTCCGGGACGGTCCGCTCGGTGCTCATCAGGGCACCAGCCCGACGGGGATCACGCCGATGATGATCAGCACGAGGAGCGCCAGGCCGACGATGGTCGCCGCCCAGTCCTCGTTGATCGCGATACGGCTCTCGCTGCTCGTCGGCGGTTCCTGGCCGCTCATACCGGCGCCTCCGGCGATCGCTGCACGCTCATGGCGGTGCCTTCCTGCGGCCCTCGGACCGCGTCGGGACGGGCCGTCACTCGCAGCCCGCCCCAAGAGTCGGGCGCATTTAGCTATAAGTCAATAGGGAATACATGGATTAGGTCCGGGGCAGGGCCCGGCCGGAGCGACCCGGAGGTCAGGCCGGGACCCGGCACGGTGACCCGGGTGTCCGGCGCCGGACCGCGCCTGGGCGCCTCCTCGGCCGCGTACCTCCGTCCGGAGGGCGGCGCGCTTTCCGTGTCCCGGCGAACCCGCACGGTGTCCGGCCGCATGTAGTTTTCATCGGACGGCGCCGTCCATCACCCCTTTGACCATGAATGCAACACATATCGCTTTCCCTGTGTCATATCCATATTGCTCGGAGCGTGACGCCGTCGTTATGATCCCTCGATGCGGAGTAGCCTCGGGATGATCGCCCTCCGACGGGGTGCCCGCCTCCGCCTTGACAGTGCGACGGCCGGCGCTTTCTTCGTGCCCGCCCTCCGATTCTCCCGACACAGGGGTGCTTCGACTCGTGCATGAAATCGACCGGCCCGAATTGGCGACGCCGGAAAGCGGAGAGCGTTTCACGGCCGCGCTCCACCTCCCCTCCCGCGGCCACGTCCGCGCGCCCCAGTGACATGTGGGTCCTCGGGCTCAACGCACCCGCGGTCGGCTGGCACGACGTGGCCGCCTGCCTGGTGGACGGCGACGGTGTGGTCCACGCGCTGGTGGAACAGGAGCGGGTCAGCCGCGTCAAGCACGGCCTGCGCGAGTACCCCGCCCGCGCGGCCCAGGCGTGCCTGGACATGGCCGGCATCACCGCGGCCGACGTGGACGTCGTCACCGTCGGCTGGGACATGCCCCGGCACTCGGCGCGCGACGATCTCGGCCTCGACCCCCCGGTGCTCGGCCGGCCGTGGCGGTTCGGCGACAGCCGCGACTGGCTCGCCACCGCGCTCGGGTGGCGGGTCGACGCGGCCCGCCACCCCGAGGTCGTCTTCGTCCCGCACCACCTCGCCCACGCCTGCGCGTCCTTCTACGCCTCCGGGCACGCCGAGGCGGCCGTCCTGGTGGTCGACGGCAACGGCGACGACGAGAGCGTCTCTATCTACGACGCCCGCTACGGCCGGATGCTGGTGCGCCGCGAGCGCTGGCCCATCCCGCACTCGCTGGGGCTGATGTACGACGCGGTCTCCAGGACCATCGGGCTGTCGTTCCTCGAGGCCGGCAAGACCATGGGCCTCGCCGCGTACGGCAAGGCCCGCGGCGCCGACCGCTGGCCGATCTACGAGGTGTGCGCCGGCGCCTTCACGCCTCCCTTCGACCTGCCGCCCGGCGCTCCGCACCGCGACGTGATGCGGGCCTGGTGGGACCACTTCGCCCGCATCGGCTTCCGGCGGCACGACGGTGACCCGGCCACGCTGGACGGCGACGAGGACGCCGTCCGGCTCGCCTGGAGCGCCCAGGCGAGCCTGCAGGAGGTCATGGCGATGCTCGCGCGCCGGGCCAGGGAGGTGACCGGGCACGACGTCCTGTGCCTGTCCGGCGGCGTCGCGCTGAACTGCTCCTCCAACGGCCTGCTGCCGCCGCCGGTGTACGTGCCGCCGGTGCCGCACGACGCGGGCGTGTCGCTCGGCTCGGCCTGGGCGGTCGCGCCGCCCGCCCGTCCCCGCGCCCCGCTCAGCCCGTACCTGGGCCGGCGGGTGCGGCCCCGGGAGATCGACGAGGCGCTCGCGCGGCACGGGCTCGCGGCCCGGGAGGTGCTGCCCGAGACCGTCGCCCGCTGGCTGCTGGCCGGCCGGATGGGCGGCGTCGTCACCGGGCGGGCCGAGATCGGCCCCCGCGCGCTGTGCCATCGTTCGATCATCGCGGCGGCCACCGACGACCGGATGCGCGACCGGCTCAACCGCGCCAAGGGCCGCGAGTTGTGGCGGCCGCTCGGCCCGGTGGGCCTGGCCGAGAGCGAGGGACGCCACTGGGAGGCCAGCCCGCTGCACCGCTACATGGTGGGCGCCAGCCTGATGACCGACCTCGGCGCCAAGGAGGCCCCGGCCGGCGTGCACGTCGACGGCACCGCGCGTCCGCAGATGATCGGCCGTGAGGACGGGGTGGTGTGGGACGTGCTCGACCGGTTGCGCGCGAGTGGCGCACCGGCCGTGGCGATCAACACCTCCTTCAACACCCGGGCGGAGCCGATCGTCGACGACGCCGAGGGCGCCGTGCGCTCGGCCCGGGCGATCGGCCTGGACTTCCTCATCCTGGAGGACCGCCTGGTCGACCTGAGCGGCGACGGCTGACCGGGCGCGGACCGGTCAGGCGCCGCCCACAGGGCGGCGCCTGACCGTGGAAGGCGAAAGGCGCCCCGCTCGTGCGGGACGCCGTCGCGGTGGGCCGGCGGTCACCAGGTGGCCGGCTTGCCCTTCTGGTACAGCCACACGTCGAAGAAGCCCTTGAGGTCCTTGCCGGACGCGCTCTGCGCCGCGGCGACGAAGTCGGCGGTGGTGGCGTTGCCGTACTTGTGCGTGGTGGCCCAGTCCTTGAGCAGCGTGAAGAACGCCGCGTCACCGATCTTGCCGCGCAGCGCGTGCAGCGTCATCGCGCCCCGGTTGTAGGGCACGTTTCCGAACATGTCGACCGGCCCGGGGTCGGTCAGGACGGTCTGCCAGAACGACGAGGTGGCCGCGCGCCCGTAGTTGCTCGCGCTGTCGAAGGTCTGCTGCGCGGTGGCGCCGCCGTTGTGCTCGGTCCACAGCCACTGGGCGTAGGTCGCGAAGCCCTCGTTGAGCCAGATGTCGGACCAGCGCTTCAGCGACACGCTGTCGCCGAACCACTGGTGGGCGAGCTCGTGGGCCATGGTGCCGAGGCTCGGCGCGCTGGAGAAGATCGGCTTGGTCTGGCTCTCCAGGGCGTAGCCGACGTCCGGCGCCTTGTCGATGATCGCGCCGGTCGAGGCGAAGGGGTAGGGGCCGAAGAGCGAGGAGAAGTACTCGACGATGTCGGGGATGCGGGCGACGGTGGCCGCCGACTGGCTCGCGAGCTGCGGGTCCACGGCGGTGTAGACCGGGACGCCGCTCGGCGTGACCGACCTGGCGACCTGGAATCTGCCGAGGGTCACCGTGGCCAGGTAGGTCGCCATCGGCTCGGTGGAGTCCCACACGAAGGTCGTCCTGCCGCCGGTGGTCGTCTGCGACAGCAACTGCCCGTTGCCGACGACGGTGATGCCCTCGGGCACGGTCGCGTGGAAGGTGAACGTCGCCTTGTCCGTCGGGTGGTCGTTGCCGGGCAGCCAGGCCGGCGACCCCTGCGGCTCGCCCGGGACGAACGCGCCGTCGTCGGTGGGCACCCAGCCCTCGATGGAGTCGTCGGGGTCGGTGATGACCGGCGGCGTGCCCGCGTACTTGACCTGGACGGTGAACCGCTCGCCGTTCTTCAGCTTGGGCCGCGGGGTGACGACGAGCTCCTGTCCTTCCCGCTTGAACGACGCCGGGTGCTTGCCGACGGTGAGGGAACTGATCTCGGGGCCGCGGAAGTCCAGGTCGAACCGGTCGAGGTCCTGGGTCGCCACCGCGGTGATCGTCGTGGTGGCGTCCATGCGCTTGGTGGCCGGGTCGTAGGAGAAGACGACGTCGTAGTGCCGCACGTCGTAGCCGCCGTTGCCCTCGGAGGGGAAGTACGGGTCCCCGACGCTCGGCGCGCCCGCCGAGTACCGCGGCCCGCCGGGGTCGCCGGGGGCGGCGAAGGCGGGTGGGGCGCAGACCAGGACGGACAGCCCCGCCACGACGGCGGCTCCCCGCAGACCACGAGACCTCATCGAATTCCTCTCTGGACGCTCCCTGCCGGAACCGGCTGGTTTCTAGGGGAGCGGAGCATGTGGACGCCACGTGCGATCCAGGTCGGATCGTACAAACCCCCCTTAAACCGGTCAAGATCCACTGAATCCCCTGAAAAGCAACTTTCCCCGCTTTCTACCCCAGAACGGATGGTCGCTCGCACGGGTACGGTCCGCGAAAAGCACCGGCCGGCAGGGGGTACGGCACTCCGAGGCGTCCAGGCTCCCATGGGTCACCGCGCCCCGTCCCGCCGGTTGTGAACTTCTCGTTACGTCCTCGGCCGGGCCGCCGCCGCCCCTCGCCGGGTCTCACTGCGACGGCATCAGGACGACCTTGCCGGTGAACCCGCCGGCCTCGGCGAAGCGCAGCGCCGCCGCCGCCTCGGTCAGCGGGAAGGTGCGGGCCACCTGCGCCGTGATGCTCCCGGCGGCCAGCATGGCGAACAGCCGGCCGAGGTCGGCGCGCAGCTCGGCGCGGTAGCGGTCCAGGTGGCGGGCCTTGCCGGCCCACAGGTTGAAGAAGTGGGCGCCGCGTCCGTTCGGCAGATGATTCCAGACCGCCAGCCGGGCCACCAGCTTGAGCACCGCCAGCGTGCCGCTGCCCGGCTTGTCGCGGGTGGACGCGCTGCCGTAGGACACCAGCGTGCCGCCGCGCGCCAGCATCCGCCAGGAGCCGGCGATGCCCGGGCCGCCGACGTGGTCGAACACCGCCGCCACGCCCTCGGGCGCCAGCTCGCGCACGCGGGCGGGCACGTCGTCGTGGTAGTCGACGGGGATCGCGCCGAGCTCCCGCAGCCGGTCGTGACCGCGCGGCGAGGCCGTGCCGATGACCCGGACGCCGGCGTGCCGGGCGAGCTGGACCAGCGTCGAACCCACCCCGCCGTTCGCGCCGAGCACGACGATCGTCTGTCCGGCCCGCACCCGGGCCGTGCGGTGCAGCATGCGCCAGGCGGTGACGCCGTTGACCACGACGGTTTCGGCCTCGGCCGCGCTCACCCCGTCCGGCACCGGGACCAGGTCGGCCACGTCGAGCACGACGCGATCGGCCCACCCGCCGATCTTGGTCAGCGCCGCGACCCGCTGCCCCACCTCCACGGGCGAGCCGCCCGCGCCCGGAGCCGTCCGGCCGCCGAGGGCCTCCACGACGCCGACCAGGTCGTACCCGGGGACGAAGGGGAAGGCCGGCTGGTCGTAGTACTTGCCCCGGCGCATCTGCTGCTCAGCGAAGGACACCCCGCTCGCCTCCACCCGCACCACCGCCTGACCGGCCCGCGGCGCGGGCAGCTCCCTGCCGCGCACCAGCATCGCCTCCGGCTCCCCGACTCCGGCGAGCACGATCTCGGTCGTCTCCATGGCCCGTCTCCTCAGCGTAGTTATAGCCTCTAACTAAAGTTAGAGTATCTGAAAATCGGCGCATGACAAGAGGAGGGCCTGCGCGCGGCCGCGCCGCCAGGGGGCGATGGAACGGCATGGAACGCCTCGAGGGTGAGACCAGTTCCCCCTCTAAGGAGAAACCTCCCGTGCCAAGAACCATCTCCCTGTCACTGTTCGGACTCGTAGCCCTGTTCGCGGCCGCGGTCCTGGCGACCCCGGCGTCCGCCGCCTCCGCCTCGCTGGCGTGCCAGGTCATCCCGTCCACCAGCGGGTCGAGCACGACCGTCTGCGGCACGTTCCGGGCCGCGTCCAGCTACGTGATCGACAACGCGGTACAGGGCGGTCCGGCGAGCGGCTACGACTGGCAGGTGCCCTCGGGCACCAAGGTCGTCGGCGGCTGCAACTCCACCACCCCGTTCTGCGACCTGTCCGTGCGCGCCGCCGCCCGTGACCGCGAGTTCGTCACGTCGGTGGGGGTGCCCGGCTCCGGCACCCTCTCGGTCACCGCGGTGCTCCCTGCCGTCTGCGGCGCCTTCCTCTGCTGATCCTCGACGCGCGCGGACGTCGCCTACGGCGGCCCGCGCGCACCGCACCCCGAGCCCGGGGCCGGGAACCCATCCGGCCCCGGGCGGCGCCGTGTCTACGGCGCGTCGTCCGGATCGGTGACGCGGTAGCCGACGCCGGGGGTCGTGGTGATGATCGGCGGGCCGCCGAGTTTGCGGCGCAGCCGGCCGATGGTGACGGCGACGGTGTTGGTGAACGGGTCGGCGTGTTCGTCCCAGACCTGCTGGAGCAGGGCCTCCGCGCTCAGGAACGCGGGGCCGGCCCGCAGGAGGGCCTCGAGGACCGCGAACTCCTTGACCGACAGGTCGAGCCGCCGGCCGTCGCGGGTGGCCGTGCGGCGCAGCGGATCGAGTTCGATGCCGGCCGCGCGCAGCGTCCGCGGCCGGGCGGCGGGGCGCCGCCGGGCCAGGGCGCGGACGCGCAGCACCAGTTCGGGGAAGTGGAAGGGCTTGGCCAGGTAGTCGTCGGCGCCCTGTGTGAGGCCGCTGACCCGGTCGGCGGGGGAGCCGGCGGCGGTGAGCATCAGGACCATCGGCCGGTCGTCGTGGTCGGTGATCATCTGGCAGAGCGTGTCGCCGTGGATCCCGGGCAGGTCGCGGTCCAGGACGACGACGTCGTAGGCGTTGAGATCGAGCTTGGTGGCGGCGGACAGGCCGTCGTGCGCGAGGTCGACGGCCATGCCCTGGTCGCGCAGCCCCTCGGCCAGGACCTCGGCCAGCGACAGCGCGTCTTCGACCACCAGCAGCCTCACGCGGCGGCGCCCCGAGGTACGGCGGCCGGCAGTGGCAGCGAGACGGTGACGCGCAGGCCGCCCTCGGGCCGGGCGTGCAGTTCGAGGCGGCCGCCGTGCGCGGCGGCGACGGCGGCGACGATCGACAGGCCGAGGCCCGAGCCGGTCCCGGAGCCGGTCCGGTCGGCGGTGAGCCGCCGGAACGGCTCGCCGAGCCGGGCGATGTGCCGCGGGTCCAGAACCGGGCCGCCGGTCTCCACGGCCAGCCGCGCCGAGCCGTGCTCGGTCCGGGTGGCGACGCGGATCCAGCCGCCGTCCTGGTTGTGGACGACGGCGTTGTCGACCAGGTTGTCCGCCATGCGCGTCAGCAGCGTCGGGCTGCCCTGGATCGGCGGGGTGTCCCGCAGGCCGCCGTCGTCCACGGTCAGGTTCTTCTCGGCGATGCCGGCGGCGTGGGCGGCCAGTGCGCCGGAGACCAGGTCGCCGAGCGACACCGCGGCCCGGTCGGGGAGCGCTCCGTGTTCCGCGCGGGCCAGGACGAGGAAGCCCTCCAGGAGGCGGTCCACCAGGTCGAGTTCGGTGCGCAGCCGGTCGGCGAGCGCGACCGTCTGCGGGGGCGCCGGCCGCGGCTTGGCCATGGCCACGTCCAGCGCGGCCCGCATCGTCGTCAGCGGCGTCCGCAGCTCGTGGGAGGCGTTGGCGACGAAGCGGCGCTGGGCGGCGAAGGACGCCTCCAGGCGTTCCAGCAGTCCGTCGATGGTGTCGGCGAGCTCCTTGACCTCATCGGCCGGGCCGGGCACCGCCAGCCGCTCGTGCAGGTTCTCGGCGGAGATCCGCCGCGTGGCCGCCGTGATCGTGCGCACCGGGCGCAGCACCCGGCCGGCGACGGCGTTGCCCAGCACGACCGACACCGCCGCCATCACCACCAGCGCGATGAGCGAGCCCACCAGGAGCTGGCGCGACTGGAGCGCGTGGACGTCCGCCAGCTCCGATTCCAGTTGGTGGATCCTCTCCCGGGCGACGGCGAGACCGGCCCCCGGGGCGTCCATGCCGGGCGCGTGGGAGGTCGCGCTGCCGCTGGACAGCAGGTACGTCAGGAGCAGCAGGCCGATCCCCGACATCAGGAACAGGCCGGCATACAAGATCGTGATGCGCAACCGCACCGTCCGCCCCGACCCCTCGCGCCGCCGGGACCCCTCATGGCGCGGCGACCCCTCTGATCGTCCGGACCGCCGTCCCGGCTCCTCACGGCGCTCCGACCTCACCACCGGCCCCGCCTCTCGCGGCATAGCATCCTCACCATCCGGGTCCGCTCGTCCCCGCATGGCATCCTCGCCGGCCCTCGCAGCGCCGATCCGCCCGCGCCGGTGACCGGCGACGCCACGCGGTCTCGTCGCCCGGTCCCGTGCCTCCCGGCGTCGCGGTGCGCGCACTGGTCCATCCGCGGGCACGTCGAGAGCACCAGGATGGTCTGCGGGACCTAACACCGATATAACACCCGCGGACTCCGTCGCGGTGACGTGAGCGTTCCGGCCCCTTTTCGATCTCTGACGCCTACCATTGCTGAACGATAAGCCGGTCATATACCGATACCTCCGCCGATCGGGTCGTTACCGCCGTTTCGACGGTCTGGGACAAGAGGAGCCGGGCATGCACGATTCCGCCGAGTCGGCCGAGCCGCCGTTCCCGTACCCGCTGCTGGAGGCGCTGCGGACCTCGCCCGGCGGCACGGCCTTCGAACAGGGGGACAGGCGCGTCTCGCGGGGGGAGCTGCTGGATCTCATCGGGCGGCTGGCCGCCGCGCTGCGCGACGCGGGCCTCGGTCCCGGCCGGGGGGTCGCCATCCGCGCGGGCGTCTCGCCGGAGGCGTTCGCCGCGCACATGGCCGCGCACGCGCTGGGCTGCCGCGTCCTGTGCGTACGTCCCGGCTACACCCCCCGCCTGCTCGCCCACGTGTTCGGCATGGACATCGACGCGGTGGTCCTCGACGCCTCGACGGCGACGCCGGAGCTGCTCCAGGCCGCCGGACCTGCCACGGTGCTCTCGCTCGGACCCGTCGCGGGCGCGGCCGACCTGCTCGACCACCCCGGCGGCGACGGCCCGCTCCAGATCACGGCCCGGCCGGACGACGTGGCGATGCTGATCTTCACCAGCGGCAGCACGGGCGAGCCCAAGGGCTGCGCGATGACCTACCGCGCGCTCGGCGCGCACTGGTCGTGGCACCCGCGCAACTGGTCGCCGATCGCCACCGCGCTGGCCGGGTCCTTCCAGCGCTTCCTGCTGTTCGGCACGCTGTCCGCCACGGTCATCCTGGACTACGTCATGCTGTGCCTGCTCGGCGGCGGCACCGCGGTGATCCCCGAGGAGGACGGCGGGCCGCTGTTCCCGTACGCGATCGAGCGTCATCGCATCACCGGCTCGGTCATGGCCGCGCCCCGGCTGTGCGCCATGCTCGACGTGCTCCGCGACGAACAGGTCGACCTCGGCAGCCTGCGCGCGCTGATGGTCGGCGGGTCGTCCATCAGCGCCCACCGGCTGACCGAGGCGGTGGAGCGGCTGGGCCCGGTGGTCTACCACGGGTACGGGATGACCGAGTCCGGCCTGATCTCCATCCTGACCCCCGACGACCTCGCCCGCTTCCCGGACCGCGCGCCGGCCTCGGTGGGCCCGCCGCACCCCGGTGTCGAGATCAGCGTGCGCGACGAGGAAGGCCGTCCGGTCCCCACAGGGCGGACCGGTGAGATCCACGTCCGCACCCCGTACCTGATGGCGGGCTACTGGGGACGTCCGGAGGAGACCGCCGAGGTGCTGCGGGACGGCCTGCTGCGCACCCGCGACCTCGGCCACCTGGACGAGAACGGCCTGCTTTACCTGGTCGGCCGGATCAGGGACGTCATCATGGTCAACGCGATGGTGGTGTACGCCGGGCCCATCGAGCGCGTCCTGGCCGCGCACCCCGACGTGGCCGAGGCGTACGTGACCGGCGCGCCGGACGAGCGGACCGGGGAGGCCGTCCACGCGTTCGTCGTGCCGGCCGCCGGCCGCACCCCCGACCCCGGTGCGCTGACCGAGCTGGTGCGGGCCGACCTCGGCGCGGACAGCGTCCCGCGGACGATCACGACGGTGTCCACCGTGCCGGTCGCGGCCAGCGGTAAACCGGACAAGCGCGCCCTGTTGGAGCAGTACGGCCCGGCGGCGACCTGACCGGAACGGCGCTCGAAGGCGTCGCCGCCGCGAGCCCCGGCGATGTCGGGGGCCTTTCGCTTCCCGCCATTCCGGGGCCAGGGGAGTTGCTTCACCTGTCGACGAAACGGCGGTTCGGCGTAATCGACTCCGCGCGTGTTCCGGCGCGACGCGGAATACCGTACTGTGACGCGCGACAGCGACGACGCTCACAGGAGATGTGATGACGCCCGCTCGCCCGGCCGTCCGCCGCAATGGTCGCAACACTCGGAACGCTCGCGATGGTCGCGATGCCCCGAACGCTCGCAGTGGTCGTGACGCTCGCGGCGCCGGCGGCCGTACGTCCGCCGCCGCGCGGCGCGAGCGCCTCCCGTGGCACTGGATTCTGTCCGCGATCGTCGTGGCCGCCTTCGTCGTGCACGCCAACGGCATCGGCAACGGCTTCATCTATTTCGACGATCCCGAGAGCGTGGTGGACAACGTGTCCATCCGCGAAGTCGACGGGGCCGCCATCGGCCACTGGTTCACCACCCCGCTGCAGTCGATGTACACACCACTGGTGTACGCGTCGTACGCGATCGACCATCTGGTCGGCCAGGGCGCGATGGGCGTCTACCACTTCACCAACGTGCTGCTGCACCTTGCCAACGTGGTGCTGGTGTTCCTGCTGGTCCGCGGGCTGACCGAGCGGGTGTTCCCGGCCGCTTTCGTGGCGGCGGCCTTCGCGGTCCATCCCGTGAACGTGGACACCGTCGCCTGGATCTCCGCCCGCAGCAATCTGCTGGCGACGCTGTTCTCCCTGGCCGCGCTGCTGGCCTACCTGCGTCATCTCGACTCGCGGCGCTGGGGGTCGCTGGCGTGGTCGGCGGCCCTTTTCGGGCTGGCCACGTTGTCGAAGTCGACCGCTGTCGTGCTTCCCCTGGTGCTGTTCCTCGTCGATTTCCTCAAGGGCCGCAGGCCGAGCCGGCGTTCGTTTCTGGAGAAGGTCCCGTTCCTGTTCATCGCCGCGGCCATGGGGCTGGTCGCGCTCACCGCGCGGCAGGATGTGGTGCCGCCCCGCGACTACACCGTCGTCGACCGGTTCTTTCTCGCCTGTTCGGCGGTGGTCGACTATCTGGCGCAGCTCGTCGGCCCCTTCCATCTGTCGCTCGCCTACGAATACCCCGGAAAACCCCTGCCGTGGTACGTCCTGCTCTCCCCGCTCGTGCTGGCGGCGGTGGTGGCGGCCCTGCTCGTGCCCAGGTCGTCGCGCAAGGTCGTGGTGTTCGGGCTGGCGTTCTTCGCGGTCGGCATCGCGCTCACGCAGGCCGTGCTGCTCATCGACAACTACCACGCCAACAGGTACGCGTATCTGCCCTATCTCGGCCTGTTCCTCATCGCGGCTCACTTCGCGGAGAAGGCGTTCCAGCACCGCGACCGGGTTCCGCGCATCGCGGTGACCGGGGCGATGGCGGTGTTCGCCGTGCTGTTCGCCACGCTGACGATCACCAGGAACATGGCCTGGAAGGACACCGAGACCATCATGAGCGACGCCATCGCCAAAGAGCCCGGAGTGGCGTTCGCGCACAACAGCCGGGGCATCGCCAGGTACACCGCCGGCGACTACACCGGCGCGGCACCGGATTTCGAGGCCACCATCGCACTCGACCGCGATTTCATGCTCGCCTACTACTACCTGGGCCTGATCAGGTACCAGAACGGCGACTACGCGGCGGCGCTGTCCAAGCTCGACTACGTGGTGTCACGGCTGCCGACCTTCGCCCCCGGCTACAGCGAGCGCGGCAGGACCAGACTCGCGCTGAAGGATTACGCGGGCGCGCGGGCGGACCTGTCCACCGCCATCCGCTATGACCCCGGCCTGGTGGAGGACTACCACCTCCGGGGGCTCGCCGAAGCCGGCCTCGGCGACACCGGCGCCGCCTGCGCCGACTGGAGGACGGCGGCCTCTCTCGGCAACGCGGACGCCGGCAGGTCCATCGCCGGCGCCCACTGCCCGGGTTGACCGCCGACCGGGTTGACCGTCGACCGGGTTGACCGCCGGCCGCACTCGGGGCGCGGCCGCCGCGTCCCTGAACGTTTCACCGGCCGCGAGCTCCGTCCCCGGGTTCTCACCAGCACGGATCAGTGCCCGCTCCCGCAGCGGACGGCGCGGAGGTTGACCGGCGACTCCCGGCGGCCGTAACTACGCCCATGTTCTCTTTCGTGAATGCCGTACAGAGGTGTGAACGGCACCCGCGTAACGGGATCGAGGCCGGCCCCGCGCCGCCTCGGCCATGGAGGTGCGCGCTCAAATGTGAGCGCTAACAACAGCGGCCCGGGACGTAGCCCGGTCACGGGCTGTCCCGCCGCCGGCATCCACGCGCCGGGCGGTGCGCAGGTCCCATCGTCTCTCATCACGCAAAGGAGCGGTCCTTGCTCTCTCGGCCCCCCATGCGACGGCGTCGCCTCGCCATCTTCAACGCGGTCACGGCGATGGTCGTCGCCGCGGCCGGACTCGCGACCTTGACCTCCCAGGCCGACGCCGCGACCGGCTGCAAGGTCACCTATGCCGTCGCCTCGCAATGGCCCGGCGGATTCACCGCCAACGTCGAGGTGACCAACCTCGGCGATCCGCTGACGAGCTGGTCCCTGGGCTGGTCCTTCGGCGCCGGCCAGCAGGTCACCACCGGCTGGAGCGCCACCTTCTCCCAGAGCGGGAGCCAGGTCACCGCGACGAACGTCTCCTACAACGGCTCGCTGGCCACGGGCGGCGCCGTCGCGATCGGCTTCCAGGGCACCTGGACCTCCTCCAACCCCGTGCCCGGGTCGTTCACCCTCAATGGCGTCACCTGCACGGGAGGCGTCGGCGGCACCCCCACGCCGAGCTCGACCCCGACGCGCTTCCCCTCGCCGACCCCCACTCCCACCCCGCCGCCCTCGCCGACCCCCACGCCGACCCCCACGCCCACCCCGACGACGCCGCCCCCCACCGGACTGGTCGGCTGGGCGACACAGGGCGGGGGCACCACCGGCGGCGCCGGCGGCGCCACGACCACCGTCACCTCCCTGAGCGCGCTCACAAGCGCGGTCTCGGGCAACGGCGCCAAGACCGTCCAGGTCAACGGCAACTTCAGCTGCTCCGCCGACGTGCGGGTGGGCTCCAACACCACCGTCCTCGGTGTCGGCTCGAACTCCGGACTGACCGGCTGCGGCCTCAACATCAGGGACGTCAGTAACGTCATCGTCCGCAACATGAAGATCTCAAAGGTCCTGGCCGACAACGGCAACGGCGACGCGATCCACGTCGACCACTCCACCCGGCTGTGGTTCGACCACAACGACCTGTCCAGCGACACCGGCCACGGCACCGACTACTACGACGGGCTGCTGGACATCACCCACGGCGCCGACTACGTCACCGTCTCGTGGAACAAGCTGCACGACCACGTCAAGTGCTCGCTGGTGGGCCACAGTGACAGCAACGCGTCGGAGGACACCGGGCACCTGCGGGTGACCTACCACCACAACGCGTTCCAGACCTGCGCCCAGCGCAACCCGCGCGTCCGTTTCGGCAACCCGATCCACGTGTTCAACAACTACTACTACAAGAGCTCCTCCTACACCGACTACAGCTACGGCGTCGCCTCCACCTGTGGCGCCGGCGTCCTGGTCGAGGGCAACTACTTCGAGAACGTCGCCGAGCCCACCCACACCAGTGAGGGCTCCTCGCCGGGCGGCTCGATCGTCGCGCGCAACAACTACCTGGTGAACTCGGGCGCCTTGCAGACCGCCGGCAGCGTCAACTCCATCCCCTACTCCTACACCGTCGACACGCCCAGCGGCGTGAAGACGACCGTCCTCGCGAACGCGGGCACCGGCAAGATCTGACCGCCGCCGGCGGAACCGGCGACCGAAGGCCTCGGACCTGTTCCTCAGGTTCCGGGGCCTTCGGCGTCTCCGCCGGGGCGCCCCTGCTTCTTCTCGGCGCAGATGCGGGCCAGTTCGGCGCGCGATGCGATGTCGAGCTTGGCGAAGATCCGGCGAAGGTGGGTGGAGACGGTGTGCGGGGACAGGAACATCCGCGCGGCGGCCTGGCGGTTGGTCAGACCTCGGGCGATCAGCTCCGCCACCGCCCGTTCGGTCTCCGAGAGGCTGTCCCACCCGAAGGCAGCAGCGTCCAGCGTTGTCCTTCCGCGTCGGTGTAGGTGGGTTCGAGAATCTCCACCGCCCGTCCCAGGTCCTCCGGGGTGTCCCTGACCGGCCTGCTGGTCCTCAGTCAGGTGGTCATCTCGCTGGGAGTGCCCGTGGCGCTGTTCCTGCTCGTCCACTTCTGCCGCGACAAGTCGCTGATGGGGCCGCTCGTCAACGCCCCGTACACGACCTGGATCGCCGGCGCCGCCGCGGTGGTGGTCCCCCTCCTCGGCTGCTCGACCTGCACTCCGACGGCGGATGCAGGCCGGCGTCAGGGCCGTTGACAGCGGGTTGCAGGCGGCATGCCCGTCAATGGTGGAGCAGCCCGGCCGACGTAGCGTCCCGGACCACAGGGGGCCGGCACCGTCTCGGAGGAGATCGAAATGACCTGCACCATCCGCGCCCTGCTCGGCGTCACCGCCGCCGCCGGCGTCGTCGCCCTGGGCGTTCCCGCGCTCGGCGCCGCCGCGAACGCCTCGGCCGCCGCCGGCACGGTCACCACGAGCTCCGCCCGCTCTCTCCAGCTGGCGCAGCCGTTCCTGTTCACCTACACCTTCGACGGCCACCTCAAGGTCGCCGGCGGCAACTTCACCGTCGGAGGCCGTGTCTACGTCGCCGTCAAGTTCAACAACGGCCGTGTGGCCTTCTCCAGGTGGCAGACCGCCCGTACGCACCCCATCACCCCCGGTGGCGCCGTCTACGTGGACACGACGATCGCCGCTCCCTGCGCCCCTGGAACCAATGGGTACGCCCGCGGGTACGACGAGGTCACCAAGCGGTGGTCGCCCCGCCTGCCGGTGACGATCTGCCAGCGAATCGACTGACCCCTCGCGCGGGGGAGCGGACCGGCCCCGCTCCCGGCTTCGGCCGGGAGCGGGGCCGGCGGCATGTTCGCGGCGGTGCGGTGTTTTCGGCCATGTGATGCAGTTCACAGGGATGTCCGAAATATCCGGGGACGGTCTCCCCGTTTGCACGGAGGTCGCAACCGGGGAGAACGTCCCCGGTTGTGCGCCGGAGGACGGAAGGGAGCACCGCTGTGGGAACCGTGAGCATGACCGCCGGGCGGAGCCACGTTCAGCGGCTGCGGGCGGACGCGTCACGCAACCGGGAACGCATCGTGGCCGCCGCGCGTGAGGCGTTCGTGGAGTACGGAGCCGAGGTGACTCTCGACCAGATCGCGCGGCGGGCCGGCGTGGGCAACGCCACGATCTACCGGCACTTCGCCGACCGTCCCGAACTCATCCGCCAGGTGACCCTGGAGGTCATGAACCGAATCGTGAAGCTGGCCGAGACGGCGCTCGCCGAGGAGCCGGACGCGTTCGCGGCGCTGCGGCGCTTCGTGCACGGCGCGACCGACGAGCGAATTGGGGCCCTGTGTCCGATTCTTTCCGCCGACTGTGAGAGGATCGCCTCGGCGCTCACCGTGGAGCGCGCCCGCCTCGAACGGGCGGTGGAGGCCATCGTGGAGCGGGGGCGCGACGCGGGCCTCCTGCGCCCGGATGTGACCCCCGCCGACATCCTGATCGCACTCTCCCAGCTCACCCGGCCCCTGCCGGGTTCCAGGCGTCTGAACCTCGACAGGTTCGTCGGTCGTCATCTGGAGCTCTTCCTGGACGGGCTCCGCACCCCGGCGCGTTCCCCCCTGCCCGGAGCCGGCGCCACCTTCGATGACCTCAAGCGGCGACCACCGACCACGACGACGCCGACCGCCTGAGCCCCCCGCTCCGGCGACAGATCGCTATTACCTTTCACCTGCCGATTCGGCATCTCTGTACCGTAAGTGAGTTAACGCATGTCTGAAACAGCCCAGGTCCAGCCGGACCCCCGGCGCTGGAAAGCCCTCGGATTCATCGCCATCGCCCAGCTGATGGTCGTGCTCGACGCGACGATCGTGAACATCGCCCTGCCTTCCGCGCAGGTGGACCTCCATATCTCCGACGTCGACCGCCAGTGGGTCATCACGGCGTACGCCCTGGCGTTCGGGGGACTGCTCCTGTTCGGCGGCCGCATCGCCGACCTGTGGGGCCGCAGGCGCGCCTTCATCGCCGGCCTGATCGGCTTCGCCCTGGCCTCCGCGATCGGTGGCGCCGCCGGCAACGAGGCGATGCTCCTCGGAGCCCGCGCGCTCCAGGGCGTGTTCGGCGCGCTGCTGGCGCCCGCCGCGCTGTCGCTGCTGGCGGTGATGTTCACCGAGGCCCACGAGCGGGCGAAGGCGTTCGGCATCTACGGCGCCATCGCGGGCGGCGGCAGCGCCGTCGGCCTGATCCTCGGCGGCTTCCTCACCGAGTACCTCGATTGGCGCTGGACGTTCTACGTCAACATCCCCTTCGCCGTTCTCGCCGTCATCGGTGCCTTCCTGGTCATCCGTGAGCCCGCCGGGACCCACAACGGCAGCGGCCTGGACATCCCCGGCGTCGTGCTGGCCACCCTCGGCCTGGTCTCCCTGGTCTACGCCTTCACCCGCGCCGAGTCCGACGGCTGGTCGGCGAACGTGACCATCGGCCTGTTCGTCGCGGCGGCCGTGCTGCTCGTCGCCTTCGTGCTGGTCGAGAGCAAGGTCAGATCGCCGTTGCTGCCGCTGCGCGTGGTGACCGACCGCAACCGCGGCGGCGTGTACCTGTCACTGGGACTGGCGATCATCGCGATGTTCGGCCTGTTCCTCTTCCTGACCTACTACCTGCAGGTCGTCAAGGGGTACTCGCCGGTGCGCACCGGCTTCGCCTTCCTGCCGATGGTCGCGGGCATGGTCACCGGCTCGACGCAGATCGGCGCCCGTCTGATGACCCGCGTCCCGCCGCGGCTGCTGATGGTGCCCGGCTTCCTGCTCGCCGCCGTCGGCATGCTCATCCTCACCCAGATGAAGGTGGACAGCTCCTACGCCGGCCTGGTGCTGCCCGCGCAGATCCTGCTCGGTCTCGGCATGGGCACGGCCTTCATGCCGGCGATGAGCCTGGCCACCTTCGGGGTCCAGCCGCGCGACGCGGGTGTGGCCTCCGCGATGGTCAACACCTCCCAGCAGGTCGGCGGCGCCATCGGCACCGCCCTGCTCAACACCATCGCCGCCGGCGCCGTCACCGGCTGGGTCACCTCGCACGCCGCCCAGGCGCGGACCCTCGGCAAGGCCGCCTTCGCCAACGAGGCGGCGGTGCACGGCTACGCGACCGCGATTTGGTGGGCGGTGGGCATCCTGGTGCTGGCCGCGGCCATCGTGCTCGCCCTCGTCGACAGCGGCCACCAAGGACGGCGCCCCGGCGCCTCGTCCGGCCGTGACGGCCACGAGGACGCGCCCTCGGTGCCCGTGCTCGCCCACTGACCAGGCCGCGCGGGACGCCGATCCCCGCGGCCCATGAACGCCGCCCCCTGCCCGGGCCACCTCCTTTCCGGTGGTCCGGGCAGGGGGCGAGGCATTTCTTCTAGGGCCCGGTGAAGGAGGAGACGGCGAGCCAGACCGCCGACAGCGCCACGACGATCAGTACGGCCAGGTCCTTGCGGCGGACAGGATGTCCCTCCCACCCCCGGCGAACGACCGCGCCGGCCCCGCCGGCGACCCGTACGCCTCGCGACGCGAAGCCGTCACCGATCGCGGCGACCGGCGGCCGGGATGCGCGGACGGCGGCCGTGGCGGTGAGGGCGGCGGCGAGCAGGCGAAGCCTGTGTCGGGCACCGGAATCCGGCAGGTCGCGGCCGTCCACCCCGCGACCGCGGCGGCGGGCACCCACAACAGGACCCCACCCCGCGCCGATGAGGGCGGCGACGAGGCCGCCGCGATCAGTGCGGCCGCCGCGGCGGCGTAACAGGCGATCAGGATCCAGGGCGGGGAGAACGCACGGGCCTCGCCGGTGCACGGATCGGTGGCCGGCATGCCGACCATGGTGACCAGGCCGAGCGCGAGCACGGCGCCGATGGCACAGACGGACGTGACGGCGGCCCTGCCCGGCCGGCGCAGCAGCAGGCAGGCCACGACCAGGGGCAACAGCACCCTCGCCCAGAACAGCGCCTCGACCAGGACCCTCTCCAGCGGGTGGGTACCGGCGAGGGGACAGAGCCATCCGGCGCTCCATCCGTCCGCCCCGGAAGCCGTCGCGATCACCGGGCCCGCCGTGGCGAGCACCGCGCCGCAGCGAAGCGTCGCCGGCCGTCCGGTCCATGAGTTGGACATTCGTGCCACAGCGCCTTTCGGTCCCCACAGCAGGGTCGACCCGGCGAGAGTAGTGCATGACGGGCAGGCCGCGCGGCGCGGGCGGCGGGGGCGCCCGAAGGGCGGCGTCCCGGACCGGGGCTCGCGCCCCGCACCGTCGACCGTCCTGGTACGAAAACATACCATCGAAGAGGTATTTTCTTCCGTCAGGACATGACCTCCCGCTGTGCAAGTGAGGATTCACCCGGTCGCACACTGGCCGCGCCGCCCTGTCACTCGCTGGCGCGGACAACCGGTGCCGCCGCCGTGAGGTGAGCGGAAGCGGAGAGTCATGCTGGCAGGCGCATTGTCCGCGTGCGCCGCGAAGAGGGCCGGCCGGCGGTCGTGTCGTGGTGCTGGGAGGCCCGGGGGTGCCGGTCGGCATCGGCGGGGTCCGCCTGCCGCTCCCCGGTGGCTTACACACAGTTACATACCTTCATGAAGGTATGCGATAGTGGGCGAAGCCACCGATCGCCCCGTGCACCAACGTCGGCTCTCAGGTGGTGGACGACCGCGCACCGCGCTCCGCCAAGTACGGAGCCCCATATCCCCGGCCAGACGCACCGCCGGCCCGACGTCCGCCTGCCGGAATATCGCACTCCCGATCACCCCACGGATCCCGAGCTTCCAAGGAATCTGAGAGGAGCCCGATGAAATTCGGAAACGACCTGCGGATCAAGACCGTGACCACATGGTTTCCGCCGGATCGCGAGAACGTCGAGGACGCCGTCGCGGCGGGCAAGCTGGACACCCAGGACGTGGAGCGGCTCGGCCTCACCGGTCTTCCGGTCTCGACGCGGTGGTCCGCTCCCGAGATGGCGGCGGCGGCCGGTCGTGACGCGATCAGCCGGGCCGGCTGGAGCCCCTCCAATGTGGGCCTGGTGATGCACACCTGGATCTACCACCAGGGCCATGACATGTGGTCGCCGCCGCACTTCGTGGCGAACGAGGTCGGCGCTCCCAATGCCCTGGTGTACGGCGTGCAGCAGGGCTGCAACGCGGCCGCGCTCGCCCTCCAGCTCGCGGCGCTGCATCTGGACGCCGAACCGGGGCTCGGCGCCGCGCTCATCACCACGGGCGACCGCTTCGCCCCGCCCGGAATGGACCGCTGGACCTCGGACTACGGCCTGGGGTTCGGCGACGCGGGAACCGCGGCGCTGCTGCACCACGGCGACTCGGGGCCCGACGACTGGGCGCTGCTGTCCCTGGCCAGCGAGACCGAGGCCGAGCTCGAACTGATGATGCGGCACGGCAACGACTTCAGCGCGGCGCCCATGTCGCACAGCAGCCACATCGACCTGCGCCGTCCCAAGAAGTCCTACGTGGAGGCGTACGGCAAGGACAAGTTCACCTCCATCGCCAGCCGGTCGATCCGCAAGGTGATCGTGGACGCCGTGCGCGACGCGGGACTGCGGCTCGACGATCCCCGGATCAAGTACATCGCGCTGCCGCGGCTCGGAGCGTACCTGCTGGACGCCAACTACGTGCCGGTGATGGACGACGTGCTGAAGGCCGAGGCGCTGCGGTTCGGCGCGGACACCGGCCACCTGGGGTGCGGGGACTTCCTGGCGAACCTGGCCGACCTGCGCGATCGCGCGCCACTGGAGCCGGGCGACGTCGCCCTGGTGATCGGCGGCGGGGCGGCCTGGACCTGGGCCTGCGCCGTCGTCCAGGTGCCGCGGGAGCAGGCGGCGGAGAGGAGCGACTGATGGGCGTGGGATTCCTCGGCCTGGGCGGCCACGTGCCGCCGGTGGTCATCGACAACGCGCGGATCGCCGAGTGGACCGGCGTGGAGGAGAACTGGATCGTCGAGCGTACCGGCATCCTGGAACGCAGGTACCGCGAGCCCGGCACCGCCACCTCCGACCTCGCGCTGCACGCCGCCCGTGAGGCGCTGGCCGCGCGGCCCGAGGCGGCCGACCGGCTCGGGCTGATCATCGTGGGCACCTCGACGCCCGACCAGCCGCAGCCCTCCACCGGAGCCATTCTGCAGGACAAGCTCGGGCTGTCCGGTGTCCCGGCGTTCGACGTCAACGCCGTGTGCTCCGGCTTCCTCTACGCACTGGCGGTCGCCGACTCGATGATGTCGGGGCGGCTGTCCGGGCAGGGTGGCGAGTACGCCCTGGTGATCGGCGCGGACGTGTACTCCTCGCTGATGGACCCCACCGACCGGCGCACCGTCAGCCTGTTCGGCGACGGGGCCGGGGCGGTGCTGCTCGGTCCGGTGCCCGAGGGGTACGGCGTTCTGGGCTGGCGGCTGGTCGCCAACGGCGAGTACCGCGACCTGGTCGAGGTGGCCGCCGGGGGCACCCGCCGGCCGCTGGACGCCCAGGCGTGGGAGGCCGGAGAGCACCTGTTCCGGATGAAGGGCCGCCCCGTACGCGAGTACGCGATGCGCACCCTCCCCAAGGTGATCGACGAGGCGCTCGCCTCGGCCGGGCTCCGGCTGGAGGAGGTGGACCGTCTCATCCTGCACCAGGCCAACACTCGCATGGTCGAGGAGTGCGTCCGCGAACTGCGCGTCGACCCCGCCCGGGTGCCGCTCACCGCACCGCACTTCGGCAACACCGCCGCGGCCTCCATCCCGCTCACCCTCCGCGTGGAGCACGAACGCCGGCCCTTCCAGCGGGGCGAGCGCTTGGTGCTGGCCGGAGTGGGCGGCGGCATGACCGCGGGCGCCGTCGTCGTCCGCTGGCACTGAGCCCGCCGGACCACCGCCGGACCACCGCCGGACCACCGCCGGACCACCGCCGGACCACCGCCGGACCACCGCCGGACCACCGCCGGACCACCGCCGGACCACGCCGGACGACCGCTGGAAACCGGGCAAGCGCTGCAAAAGGAGACAGAAATGCCGATGGCCACCGCGGCGGGGCACCGTTGCTACGAGCTGTGGGATCCGATGCCCGACGAGGTACGGGAGGGCGCCAGGCGGTTCGCCACCGTACAGGCGCTCAACGAGCTGGTGGGCGTGCTGCCGTTCGCCGAGTGGCTGGACCGCGCGCCCAGCCACACCAGGCGGCAGATGCTCATGGCCAAGATCCAGGACGAGGTCGGTCACGGGCATGTGGCCGCGCGCGTCGCCGAAGACCTGGGCATGCCGCGCGAGCGGATCCTGCTCGACTACCTCGAGGGCCGCGCGAAGGTGCACAACATCTTCCACTACTCCTTCGGGACCTGGGAGGAGCTGGGCCCCGGGCTGCTGCTGATGAACTCGGCGGCGATCGTCCAGTTCCAGTCCCTGATGAAGGGCGTGTACCTGCCGTACGCCCGGGCGCTGCGCAAGATCGAGCGCGAGGAGTCCTTCCACTACCAGCACGCCCTGGACCTCACCCACGAGGTGCTGACCCACGGTGACGCCGAGCAGCGCCGGCGGGTGCAGGAGGGGTTCGAGCTGTGGATGCCGCGCGTGCTGGCCTACCTCGGTCCGCCCGACACCGACACCCTGCACGCCAACCGCATGTGGCAGATCGGCCTGAAGCCGGACGGCAACGACGCGCTGCGCCAGGCATGGCTCAACAAGATCATCCCGGTCTTCCGGAAGCTCGGTGTGCACGTGGATCCCGCGCTGGTCCGTCAGGCGCCCTCAGGGGAGTGGGAGTTCGCGATGCCCGACTGGGCCGAGGTGAAGAAGGTGATCGCGGGCGGCGGGCCGGCGTCGCAGCGCCGGCTGGACTGGGTGCGCCACGCCCTGGACCGCAACACGCGGTACCGGCGCGCGCTGCGGGAGGTGTCGTGATGCCGCACGTTCCGAACGACCCCGACGTCTATGAGGTCTTCACGCAGAATGGCGTCGGCAAGACGCTCAGCCATGTCGGCTCCATCGTCTCGCCGCGCCCGGACGGCGCCTGGCACCTGGCCAAGGAGACCTACGGGCGCCGCGACGACCTGGCCACCCTCTGGGTGGTCCGCCGCGCCGACATGATCGTCTCCACCGGGGACGACCGCGACCTGCTCGCCGCCAAGACCCGGATGCCGCACCGCCAGCCCGGCTTCCCCACCGCCCGCCGCCGCGACCGCTCCGACTCCCCGCCCGCCGCCGACTCCCCGCCCGCCGCCGGCTCGCCGCCCGTCGTCGACACGCTCGTCGCCGATTCGCCGCTGGTCGCCGGCTCGCCGGCCGTCGACTCCCCGGCCGAGCCGAGGGACGGCGCCCTCTCCGAGCTTCGCGACGACGCGTCTCCGGCCGCCGACCCCGAGCTCCGCGACCTGTGGCCGGCGCTCGCCGACGACCTGTTCGTGCTGGGCAACCGGCTGGGCGAACGCATCGTCGACTACATCGACCTGGAGGAGTCGCTGGCGGTCGGCTCGATCGGACAGGAGGCGCTGGCGCACGCCGGGACGATCCTGGCGCTGTGCGGTTTCGACGAGGTTGCCGCCGACGCGTGGTTCTTCGACCGGCCGCAGGCGCGGTGGCGGGTGTCGCGCGCCATCGAACGGCTCACCGACTGGCCGTCCACCGTGGCCTGCGGTCTGGTGATCGCCGCTGCCGTCGTCGCGCTCGCCGAGCGGACCGTGGAGGCCGAGCCCGGCCGCACCGAGCAGGCCGCGGAGGCAGGGTCCGGCGGGGCGTGGCTGCCCGCGATCATCGCCATCCGCGACGAGCAGCGGGTCCATCTGGACCACTGGCGGCGGTGGGCGCGGGCGCTGACCGCGTGGCCCGAGACCAGTGAGGAGTTCGCGCGCGCCTACGCCGAGGTGACCGAGCGCGCCGGGGACCTGTTCGGCGCCGGGCCGCAGGGAGTCACGGCGGGCGTACTGCCCAGCGCTCCGGTACCGGCCGCGACCCTGCACGAGCGTCTCGCCGTGCTGGTCGGCGACAGCGGCGGCCCCGCGTCGCGCCTGCCCGGCCGCCCGCTGCCGCGGACCGCGGGGATGGGCGGGAGCGCACTGGCCTACTGCCTGTCCCGTGGCCGCATGGTGAGGGACGACTACGCCCCGGGGGTGTTCCGGTGAACGCCGACCGACTCCAAGGCCGGCCCCCAGGCCGGCTCACGGCTCAGCCCACGGACGAGTTCACGGCCCGGCACACGGACGAGCTCACGAGCCGGCTCGCCGACGTGGTCGCCGGTGTGCGCGATCCGGAGATCGACGTCGGCCTGCGCGATCTCGGCGTGCTGCGCTCGGTGTCGCTGACCGGCGGCCGCGTCCGGGTCCGCCTGGCCCCCACCCGGCTCAGCTGTCCCGCCGTCGGTGAGATCGCCCGGCGGGTGCGGTCCGCGCTCGCCGACGCGGCCCCGGGACGTGAGGTCGACATCGTGTGGGAGCGCGGCGCCTGGCAACCGGCGTCGGTCACCGCCGCCGGCCGGGACGCGCTGCGCAGGGGCGGATACCGCGTGGCGGGCGCCGCTCCCAGATGCCCGTACTGCGGCTGCGACGACGTCGCGCGCGCCGGCCGCTTCGGCGGGGCGGTGTGCAAGGTCCCCTACGACTGCCGCGGCTGCGGCTCGACCTTCGACGTGATCGGCACGGCCGGCTGCACCGCCATGCTCCCGGCCCCCGGTCCCGTGCGAGGAGGATCGTGATGAGACTCATCGGAAGAACCGCCGTCATCACCGGAGGCTCCCGGGGCCTCGGCCGGGCGATCGCGGAACGCTACCTGCAGGAAGGGGCGCAGGTCGTCTGCGCCGCCCGCAACCCGTACGACATCAAGGAGGTCATCGACCTCGCACCGGGCCGCTGCGCCTACGTCCCGGTCGACGTCACCAGCGACGATTCGGTCAATGAGCTGATGGCCGAGACCGCCGGACGCTTCGGGGGCATCGACATCCTGGTGGCCAACGCCGGCGTGAGCCGGGACGGGCGGGTGGACCGGCTGCCGGTCGCCGACTGGCAGGACATGGTGACCACCAACCTGACCGGGGTCTTCCTGTGCACCCGGGCCGCGGTTCCCTACCTGGAACGCAGCGACGCCGGCCGGATCGTCAACGTCTCCTCCAGCATGGCGACCCGGGTCGCGATCGGCGCCGCCGGATACTGCGCCACCAAGGCCGCGGTGGAGATGTTCACCAAGGTCAGCGCGATCGAACTCGCCCCCCGCGGCATCCTGGTCAACTCCCTGGCCCCGGGGATCCTCGACGAGGGGATGGGTCGGCAGGTCACCGGCAACGACCGGATCTGGTCGCGTTACAAGACCCGGCTGTCGCTCGGCCGGCCCGGCCACGCCGACGAGGCCGCCGACGCCGCGGTCTTCCTGGCCGGTCCCGAGGCCAGCTATGTCAACGGCCACGTGCTGGAAGTGAACGGAGGTCTGTTATGGGCATGACGACCGCCCCCGAGGTGGGGCACCCCACCGTATGGCTGGACATCGACGGGGCGGTGGGCGTCCTCCGCCTCGACCGGCCGCCGCTCAACGTGCTCGACCGCGCCGCGCAGGGCGCGTTGCGCGCGGCCGCCGAGCGGGCCGCGACCGACGAGCGGGTCCGCGCGGTGGTCGTGTACGGCGGGCCCACGGCCTTCTCGGCGGGGGGCGACATCAAGGAGATGGCCGCGATGTCGCACGCCGAGATGGTCGGCCACGCGGCCGTGCTCCAAGGCGCCTTCGACGCGGTCGCCGCCATCCCCAAGCCGGTGGTGGCCGCGATCAACGGGCCCGCTCTAGGCGGCGGCTGCGAGCTGGCGCTGACCGCCGACGCGCGCATCTGCGGCACCGAGGCGCGGCTCGGGCTCCCCGAGGTCCTGCTCGGCGTCATTCCCGGTGCGGGCGGCACCCAGCGGCTGCCCCGGCTGATCGGCCCGGCCAAGGCCAAGGAGCTGATCTTCAGCGGACGCCAGGTCGGCGCGGCCGAGGCGCTGGAGATGGGCCTGGTGGACTACGTCGTGCCGACCGACCTGGTGCTGGACAGCGCGATGCAGTGGGCGCAGCGCTTCGAGACGGGCCCGGCGCTGGCCCTGCACGCCGCGAAGACCGCGATCGACGGGGGCCTGGCGACCGACCTGGCCGCCGGGCTGGCGATCGAACGGTCGGTGTTCGCCGGGCTGTTCGGCACCCAGGACCGTTCGACCGGCATGCGGGGGTTCGTCACCGACGGCCCCGGCCGCGCGCGATTCAGCGGGAGGTAGTCATCATGCGCACAGCGACCGGCGAGTTCCAGCGGGCCCGCGACCACCTGCTGTCCTCCTACGGTGACCTGCCGCGTGCCCGGGCCTTCCCCAGGCCCGAGGTCGGGCAGAGTTTCAGCTGGGTCGCGGACTGGTTCGACGTCATCGCCGACGGCAACCACGCCACCGCCCTGCGCGTGCTCGACCTGGACCGCCAGGGGAGGCTCCTGGCCGACACCGCGGTGAGCTTCGCCGAACTGGCCGAGCGTTCCCAGCGGGTGGCCCGATGGCTGCGGTCGGCGGGCGTGCGGCGCGGGGACCGCATCCTGCTGATGCTCGGCAACCGGGTGGAACTGTGGGAGTGCCTGCTGGCGGCGTTCAGGCTGGGCTGCGCGGTGATCCCCGCGGCCGTCCAGCTCGCCCCCGCCGACCTGGCCGACCGGCTGGAACGCGGCGAGGTGGCGCACGTCATCGCCGAGGCTCGCCTCACCCCCAAGCTGGACGCCCTGGGCGGCCGGTGGACGCGCATCGCCGTCGGGGGCCCCGTCGCGGGCTGGCAGGACTACCAGGGGGCCTATGCCGCCGAGCCGCTGCGCGAGGCGGTGCGGACGCGTCCCGAGGAGCTGTCGCTCATCTATTTCACCTCGGGCACGACCTCCCGGCCCAAGATGGTCGGCCACACGAGCGTGAGCTACCCCGTCGGCCACCTGTCGACCATGTACTGGATCGGCCTGCGCCCCGGCGACGTGCACCTCAACATCTCGTCGCCCGGCTGGGGAAAGCACGCGTGGAGCAGCCTGTTCGCCCCCTGGAACGCGCAGGCGACGGTCATGGCCGTCAACCAGCCGCGGTTCGCCGCGCGTCCGCTGCTGGAGATGATGTCGCGCTACGCGGTGACCACCTTCTGCGCGCCGCCCACCGCCTGGCGGAGCCTGATCCAGGAGGACCTCACGCGGTGGCCGATGGTTCTCCGCGAGGCGCTGGCCGCCGGGGAACCGCTGAACCCGGAGGTGGTGCGCCGGGTCCGCGAGGCGTGGGGGGTCAGGGTACGGGACGGGTACGGGCAGACCGAGACCACCGCCCAGATCGGCACCCCGCCGGGGATGCCGAGCGTCGAGGGGGCACTGGGCTGGGCGCTGCCCGGCTACGAGGTGGCGCTGCTGGACCCGCACACCGGCGCCCCCGTCCGGGACGTCTCCGCGGAGGGCGAGATCTGCCTGCCGCTGGCCGGCCGGCCGCTGGGCCTGATGGGCGGGTACGTGGGCGACCCCGAGGCGACCGCGCGCTGCATGCGCGGCGGCCACTACCGGACGGGCGACATCGCCACCCGTGACGCCGACGGCCTGTTCCGCTACGTGGGGCGGGGCGACGACGTCTTCAAGGCCTCCGACTACCGGATCTCGCCCTTCGAGCTGGAGAGCGTGCTGCTGCAGCATCCGGCCGTCGCCGAGGCCGCCGTGGTGCCCTCACCTGAGCCGCTGCGGCTGGCCGTGCCCAAGGCCTACGTGGCGCTCGCCTCCGGCTACCGGCCGGAGGCCGAGACCGCACAGCTCATCCTCGCCCACTCCCGTGAACACCTCGCCTCCTACAAGCGCGTCCGCCGCATCGAGTTCGCCGAACTGCCCAAGACCATCTCCGGCAAGACCCAGCGCACCGAACTGCGCAAGCGGGAGGAGCAGCGGCTCTCGCGGTCGGCGCAGGAATGGTGGGAGGAAGACTTCCAGAACTAGCCCCCTGGCGACATGAGCGGGTCGCGCGACCGGCGGACATTCCCCCGCGCGACCCGCCCGCCCGGGCCTACCACTCCTCGGAGACGAAATGACTGCCGTCACCATGAGCAGGGGTCAGCGCAGACGAGCCGTAGTGAGCAGCCTCATCGGGAACAGCATCGAGTTCTACGAGTTCCTCATCTACGGTTCGTTCTCCTCCCTGTACTTCAACAAGCTCTTTTTCCCCTCGTTCGACCCCACCACCGGCACTCTGTTGTCGCTGTCGACGTTCGCGGTCGCCTTCGCGGGAAGACCGCTCGGCGCCTTCCTGTTCGGGCACTTCGGCGACCGGGCCGGCCGCAAGGCGACGCTGATCACCACTCTCGCCGTGATGGGCGGCGCGACGGTGACGATCGGCCTGCTTCCCACCTACGGCACGATCGGCGTCGCCGCCCCGATATCGCTGACGATCCTGCGATTCATCCAGGGATGCTCGCTCGGCGGCGAGTCGAGCGGCGGGTTCCTGATGGCGCTGGAGAGCGCCAAGCCGAACAGGCGCGGCTTCCTCACCGCCGTCGTCGGCACCGGCAACGCCTGGGGACTGCTGCTGGCCAACGGCGTCCTGCTCCTGGTCACCGCGCTGCCGGAGCGGCAGATTCTGGCGTGGGGATGGCGGCTGCCGTTCGTCTTCAGCGCCGTGCTGGTGGGCGTCGCCCTCCACGTCCTGCTGCGGCTGGGGGAGACTCCCGAGTTCCAGCGGTCCAAGGCCGAGGGCGCGGTCAGGAAGAGGCCGGCGCTGGAGGTTCTGTCGCGGTACGGCCTGACGACCCTGGGCGCGTCGCTGTCGGCGCTTCCCACGTTCCTGGTGTTCTACCTCGGGTCGGTGTTCTCCCTCAAATACGGTGCGACCATCGGCGTGGGCCGGTCCGTCATGCTGCTGCTGCTCGTCGGATCCTGCGTCTTCCTGATCGTCGCCATGCCGTTCTTCGGCTGGCTGGGCGATCGGTACAGCCGAAAGGCGGTCTTCGTCGGCGGCATCGCCGCCATGACGGTGGCGCCGTTCGCCTGGTTCTCGTTGCTGGGCACCGGGTCGTTCCCTCTGATGGCTCTGGGTTTCCTGCTGCTGTTCGCCGGGTTCGCCGCGAACTACGGCGTGCAAGGGGCGTTCTGCCCGCGGCTGTTCCCCACGGCCGTGCGGTACTCCGGGATGTCCATCAGCTACAACGTGGGCGGCCTGCTCGGCGGCGCCGTCGGCCCGATCGTCGCCACGTCGCTGCTCAACAGGTTCCACAGCTGGACGCCGATCGCCGTCTACATGGCGGCCGCCGGCGTGATCGCTCTGGCCGCTTCGGCGTTCCTGCGGGAACGCTCCGACGACGGCACGCCCGCGAAGCACGCCGACGGCACGCTCGTACAGCACGCCGACGGCATGCCCCTACAGCACGTCGACGGCACGGCCGCACCGCGCGCCGCCGCGCCACCGGCGGCCGCCACGTCCCCCGTCATCACCACCGCCGGAAGCTAGCCGGCGCGAAGCCTCAGGCGAACCGGTGGAAGTCTCCGTGCAATCTCCAGTGAGGGAGTACCGCATGACGTCCTTGTCCGTTCCCAAGTGTCCCGTTCTCGATCCCACGGGCGCCTCGGTCCACGCCGAGGCCGCCGCCTTACGCGCCGAGGGGCCGGCGGTGCTGGTGGAGCTTCCCGGGCCCGTCCGCGCCTGGGCGGTCACCCGGCACAGCGTCATCCAGAAGCTGACCAACGACCCGCGCGTCTCGCGCGACTCGCGCCGGCACTGGCCCGGTCTGGCCGACATGCCCGAGGGCTGGCCACTCGCTCCCCTCGCCCTGCAGAACAGCTTCTTCAACTTCTACGGCGAGGAGCACCGCAGGTCCCGGCGCCGCGTCGCCCCCTCGTTCTCGCCGAAGCAGGTCGAACGGATGCGTCCGCAGGTCAAGGCGACCGCGGACCGCCTGGTCAAGGAGCTGGCCGCCCTGCCGCCCGGCGCCGTCGCCGACGTGCGCCGGGACCTGGCGCTGCCGCTGACCATCACCGTCATCTGCGACCTGTTCGGCGTCCCCGAGCACCTGCGCAGGAAGGTCGGCACCGGGATCGACCGGGTTCTGGACTCCTCGCTCGGCCCAGAGGAGGCGATGGCCGCCGGCAACACGCTGTACGAGCGGCTCGGCGAGCTGCTGCGGTACAAGAGGGAGAACCCGGCCGCCGACCTGACCAGCGACCTGCTGCTGCCGGCCGAGCCCGGTGACGAGCCGATGTCGGAGGCCGAGCTGCTCGGCACGCTCTTCCTCATGATCGGCGCGGGGTACGAGACCACCGTCAACCTCATCACCAGCGCCGTCCAGGCCCTGCTCACCCACCCCGAGTACCTCACCCGGCTCCACGAGGGCGCCATCGCCTGGCATGACGTCATCGAGGAGACGCTGCGTTTCGAGGGCCCGGTCATGCACATGCCCATGCGTTGCGCCCTGGAGGACATCGACCTCGGTGAGGGCGTCGTCATCCGCAAGGGCGACGCGATCACCATCGGTTTCGCCGCCGCCGGCCGCGACCCGCAGGTCCACCCGCGGTGCCCGGAGAGCTTCGACCCCACCCGGGCCAGCAAGGAACACCTCGCCTTCGGCCACGGACCCCACTTCTGCCTGGGTGCGCACCTCGCCCGCCTGGAAGCGGAGATCGCCCTGACCACGCTGTTCGCGGAACTGCCCGATCTCGCCCTCGCCCGCCCCGGACACCAGCCCGCCCGCCTGACCTCCTTCCTCATCAACGGCCCCGTGGGCCTGGAGGTCATCCCGCACCCGGCATGACCGGAACGAACTCCGGCCGCCGGAGGCGCACCGCGCCTCCGGCGGCCTCGTCATGTCCATGGGGAACGCAGGTCGCCCCGAAGACACGCGGAAGGGACCGGCACGGCAGCGGGCGCGGCTCTTCACCCCCGGCCATGTGCTGGAGGTGATCGGCGCCGGGTCGGCGGGTCGTGGTACGGCGATGCCGGCGCCTGCGTCGGCGCCAAGCCGGTGAACGTTTCCGGTCACAGCACACGGAGTGCGGCGTCCACGAACGTCCGCCGGCCGGCCGTCGTAGGGGTGGCGCCGGTTTCGCCGTACCCATGACCGGCCGCTCCGGCGCCGGAGTACGCGTTCACTGGTGCGGTGAGATCCCGGCCTCAGGGCTTCGCGGTGGTCGGCGGACCGTCGGGGGGTGGGTGCTTGTGGTGGGCAGGCGGGTCGTCCGGTGGCGGGGCTTGCTAGTGGAACGCGGGCCGTCGGGGGGTGGGTGCTTGTGGTGGGCAGGCGGGTCGCCGGGTGGTGGGAGTCGCCGGTGGGAGCGCGGGCCGTCCGGTGGGGGGCCTGGGGCAGGAACGCGGACGAGGCGGCGATCTGGGTGATCGCCGCCTCGTCCGTCCGCCACGCTGTGCCGTCGGTTCAGGTCCACAGACCGCCGATCGCCATGGGGGAGCGGTGGCGCAGGGTGTTGTCCATCTGGACGTGCCGGGCGACGCGCTCGGCCTGGTTGCGCGTGGCGGCGATGAGCAGCGGCATCACCGACCCGGCCTCGGGCAGGCCGGCGTAGTACAGGCCCGGCAGCGCGCCCATTCCCCTGCGGTGCACCGGCATGCCGTCCTGGTCGAGCGCCCCGGCGGGCAGGATGCCGTACTCGGGCACGAAGCCCGTGGCCCAGATGATCGTCGTGATGTCGTTGGCGACCAGGTCCAGCGTGCCGCCGTAGTCCGCGATGAGCGAGGGGTCGTACACGGGGGCGGGGTCGGCCTCGGGGACGACCAGCCCGCGCTGCTCGATCGCCGCGTCGATCGCCTTCAGCAGCTCGCTCTCCTTGTGGGCGGCCGCCCGCGCCACGGCGCGGACGTTGTCCTCCAGCCTCAGCACGCCGCCCGACGCGCCGCGGACCGAGCCGACGAGCGTGACACCCTTGGCGGCCAGGATCGGCAGGCTCAGGTCCTGACCGCCGTCCTTCCCGCTGAGCACCGACACGCCCGGCAGCACAGGGGAGTCGCCGCGCCCGCCCGAGGCGGTCTCCAGGTTGCCCTCCGGCAGCAGCAACTGCAGCCAGTCGAGGATCTGCGCGCCGCGGTAGCGCCGGGGCGCGGTCTTGTGCCCGCCGACCGCCAGGAACACCTCCCGGCCGGCGTCGCGGAGGTCGTCGGCGATCTGCTGGCCGCTGTTGCCGGCGCCCACGATGAGGACCGCTCCGCTCGGCAGCGACTCCGGGTTGCGGTAGTAGCGCGTGTGCATCTGGGTGACCGAAGGGTCCACGCCCGCGGCCACCTCCGGTATGCGCGGCGAGGAGTATCCGCCCAGCGCCGCGACGACGTTGCGGGCCTCGACGGTCTCGCCGTCGTCCAGGTGGACGCGGAAGCGCGCGCCCTCGTGGACCGCGTCATGGATCGGGGACTCGACCATCTGGACGCTGGTGTGCTCGCGGACCGCGATGCCCATCGCGGCCACGTAGCACCGGAGCCGTTCGGCCACCTCACGGGCCGGCATGTACCCTTCCGGATCGTCCCCGTCGTAGGCCCAGTCCGGGAAGGCGACCGTCCTGTTCGGGGTGTTGACGCGCAGGCTGTCCCAGCGCTCGTTGGCCCACGCCTGGCCGATCTCGCCGCGCTCGATCACCAGCGCCCGGTAGCCGAGCCGGGCGAGCGCGCCCGCGACCGAGCATCCCTGCTGACCGCCGCCTATGACCACCGTCTCGACGAACCGCGTTCCCATCCGTTCATCCCTTCCTCGTCCGGGGCAGCACGACGACCTTCCCGGTGGCCTGATCGTTCTCCATGTGCCGGTGCGCCTCGACGATGTCGCCGAGGTCGAAGACCCGGTCGATGTTGGGCCGGTAGACCCCGGCCTCGACCTCGCCGATGACCCGCCGCAGCACCGGCGCACCGGCGGCTCCCTTGAGGCTGTCGCTGTGGAAGGCCGTGAGTCTGGTGCCGGGCGGGATCATCGCGATCGGCTCGAACTCCCTGATCAGCCAGCCGCTGAGCGAGCCGGACACGCACACCGTCCCGCCGCGGCGCACCAGCTTGAGCGAGTCCGGCACCGTGGCCGTCCCGATCAGGTCCAGGACGTGATCGGGGCCCTCGGGCCAGACCCCGCGCACGGCGTCCGCCGTCGAGCCACCGTCGTCCAGAAGCACGTGGTCGACGCCGGCCGCGGTGAGGGCGTCCATCTTCTCCTCGCGCCGAGTCGTGGCCGCGACCTCCAGGCCGTGGGCGGAGGCGATCGACGCCGCTGCCATGCCGACCGACGAGGTTCCGCCGCGGATCAGCAGGCGCCCGGGCGCGCCCGGCGTGATGCCGAGCGCGTCCAGCGAGCCCTGCGCGGTCAGGTACGTCTCGGGCAGCGCGGCCAGCACCTCCCAGGGCAACGTGGTGGTGACCGGCATGAGCAGCGAGTTCGGCAGCAGCGCGTACTCCGCGTATCCGCCGTCGAACTCGCGGCCCATCTCGCCCATCACGGCCGCGACGGCCTGGCCGACCGGCAGGGCGGCGTCGGTCGAGGCCGCCACCGTCCCCACGCACTCGATCCCGAGCACCCGCGGAAACTTCACGTTCGGCGAATGCCCCTGACGGGTCCGCAGCTCCGACCGGTTCAGGCCCGCGCCCTCCACCCGCACCAGGCTCCAGCCCTCGCGGAGCGAAGGCATGGGCAGCTCGCGGATCTGGAGTACCTCCGGGCCGCCGGCCTGGACACAGACCGCCGCGCGCATCGTGGTGCCCATCTCGTCTCAGCCTCCGGTGACGACCTCGATCGACGGCGCCCAGCGCGGGATCTCGCCGCGGCCGGAGGGCAGGCGCAGGCTGCGGGCGTAGCTGTATTCCTGCAGCGTCTCGATGGCGTGCTCGCGGCCGTATCCGCTGGCGCCCACGCCGCCGAAGGGGGTGCCGGTGAACGAGCGGTTGTAGTGGTTGACGAAGACGATACCGACGCGCAGGTCGCGGCTGAAGCGCATGGCGCGCTCGGTGTCGCGGGTGAACACCCCCGCGACCAGGCCGAACTCGGTGCCGTTGGCGATGCGGACCGCCTCGGCCTCGTCACGGAAGGGGATCACGCACACGACCGGCCCGAAGATCTCCTCCGTGGCGATGCGCATGTCCGGGGTGACGCCGGTGAACAGCGTGGGCGGGACGAAGTAGCCCTCCGCCAGCTCGGGGTCGGTGGGCGTCGCCGCCTGGGCCGCGATCGTGGCGCCCTCGCGGACGCCGAGTTCGAGGTAGTCCTGCACGCGCTGCCGCTGCTCGGGGGTGACCAGCGGCCCGACGTGCGTGTCCGCGTCCGCGCCGTTGCCGACCTTCAGCCGCTTGACCGCGGCCGCGAGCCGGCGGACGACCTCCTCGTAGCGGTCGACGTGGACCAGCACGCGCGAGGCGGCGGTGCAGGCCTCGCCCTGGTTGAAGTAGCCGCCCTCCACCGCCCACGGCACGGCCGAGTCGAGGTCGGCGTCTTCGAAGATCACCAGGGCGTTCTTGCCGCCGAGCTCCAGCAGGGTCGGCGTCAGGTTCTCCGCGGCCGTCCGGATCACCGCCTGCCCGGTGGCGGGCGCGCCGGTGAAGGAGACCTTGCCCACGAGCTTGTGCCCGGCGAGCCGCGCGCCGACCGCGCCGGTGCCGGGCACGATGTGCACGACGTCGTCGGGGAGAATGGACTGGGCGATCTCGGCGACCCGCATCACCGACAGCGGAGCCTGCTCCGGCGGCTTGATGACCACGGCGTTGCCGGCCGCGAGCGCGGGGGCGAGCTTGCCGGCGGTGTGCAGCGGGGGCCAGTTGAACGGGATGATCGCGCCGATGACGCCGAAGGGCTCGCGCAGCGTGATGTCGAGCATGCTGCCCGAGTCGCGCGCCTGGCTCGGGATCGCCTCGCAGAGGCCGGCGAACATCTCGAAGATGGTGGGCGCGCCTTCGAGGTCGAAGTTGCGCGCCTGGGTGAAGGGCTTGCCGTTGTCGCTGGACTCCAGCGCCGCGATCTCGTCGGCGTTCTCGCGGATCGCCTGGGCGACCTTCCACAGCCACTTGCCGCGTTCGCGCGGCGTGCGGGCCTTCCACGCGAAGTGCGCCTCGTACGCGGCGCGGACCGCCTGGTCCACCTGCTCGGCGCCGGCGCCCTGGACGACCGCGAGCGGCCTGCCGGTCGCCGGGTCGTGCACGGTGAACCGGTCGGCCTCGTCCTGCGAGGACCAGCGCGTACGCAGGATCTGGGCGGTGTCGAACTGAGCTGTGTCGAACGTCGTGGTCATGTCATCATCTCTTTCAGCACCGAGGCGATCCGCTCGGCGATCACGATGGTCGGAACGTTGGTGGCCACGCGCGGCATCGCCGGGAACACCGAGGCGTCCGCGACGGTGAGTCCCTCGACGCCGTACACGGCGCCGCCTGCGTCGACGACGGAGCCGGGAGCACGGTGCGAGCCCATCCGCATCGTGGAACTGCCGTGGTTGTAGTGCGCCGGTGCGCGGCGTATCGCCTCCGCGAGCTCCTGGTCGCTCACGCCCGGACCCGGCACCCGCTCCTCCACCAGCAGGTCGGCGAGCGGCCGGGTGCGGGCGATCGTGCGGGCGAGGCGCACCGCGTCGGCGACCCGTTCGGCGTCGCCGGCGACCGTGTAGAGCCCGAGGTCGATGACCGGCGCGTCCTGCGGGTCGCGTGAGGCGAGCCGGACGGTGCCCCGCGAACGGGGCTGGACGCAGGAGACGAAGAAGACCATGTCCCAGCCGGTCGGGTGGTTCTCGACCGGCGGAACGATCATGGCGGGCAGGCTCTCGGCCGGCACCGCCGCGGAGGGCAGGATCTGCACGTCGTAGTCCGGCTCTCCCGGTCCCGTGGCGACGCTCAGCACGCTGCCGAACATCTGCCGCGCCCCCTCCTGCGGCGGCTTGGCGACGTGGATGTTCCAGAAGGCGGGGTGTTCGGTGAGGCCGCGCCCCACGCCCGGGAGCTCGGACACCACGTCGATTCCGTGCGAGGCGAGCTCGGCGCGGTCTCCGATGCCGGAACGCATGGCGATGACCGGGGTGTTGTAGGCGCCGGCGCTGAGCACGACGTGCCCGGCGCCGATCTCCTCGCCCGAGGCGAGCCGGACTCCGCGGGCCCGGTTGCCCCGGAACAGCACCCGGTCGACCAGCACGTCACCGCGCACCGTGAGGTTCGGCCGGTGGCGGACCGGGTTGAGGTAGCCGATGGCCGTGCTCAGCCGCACGCCGTCGGCCGCGCTGAGCGGGGTGTGCGCGAAGCCCGGCGCGCCCGGCGCGTTGAAGTCGTCGACCATCGGGTACCCGAGCCGTCCGCACGCCTCGCTCATCGCCGCGACGTGCGGACCGAGGTCGGCCGCCGTGCTCTGGGTGATGCGGTACGGCCCGTCGAGGCCGTGGAACTTCTCCTCGCCGTAGGGGTAGTGCTCCATCTCCTTGTAGAAGGGGAGCATCTCCGGGTAGCCCCACGCGGGCCCGGCCAGGGACGCCCACGCGTCATGGTCGGACGGCCGGGCGCGCATCGCCACACAGACGTTGACGGAGGAGGAGCCGCCGATGATCCGGCCCCGGGGGACCGGCACCCGGTTGCCGAACTCGTCCGGAACCGATCGGTAACCCCAGTCGTAGGAGTACGGTGCGTACGTCGCGTCGGCGACGTCCGCCGGCAGCTCCTCGGTGGTCGCGAAATCGGGCCCGGCCTCAAGGAGCAGGACCGACAGCCGCGGGTTCGCGCTCAACCGGTTGGCCAGGACGCAGCCGGCGGAACCGCCGCCGATCACGATGACGTCGTAGGTCATGATCGCTCCTCCCTCGTCGCGGCCCTACACGTACCGGGGCCGGCCGACGATGAACCCCAGCACGAGGTCCACGGCGAAGACCACGGCGAGCATGACCATCGGCACGGCCCAGCCGCCCGTGCTGCCGTGCAGCATGCCGAACAGGAACGGCCCTCCGATGGCGATGAGGTATCCGAAGCCCTGCGCCATGGCCGAGATCCCGGCGGTGTCGGCCGCGGTGCGGGTGCGCAGCGCGAACAGGCCGAGCGCGATCGGGAACACGCCCATGCCCGCTCCCCACAGCAGCGACCACAGCCACGGCATCGTCGTCGGCGCGACGAGCATGCCGATGGTGCCGGCGATCTCCAGGCCCACGAGCCCGGCGATCCACCAGGACTGGCGGCGGCTGCGCATCGCCATGGGCACGACCACCATCGTGACGGGCAGGGCCGCCACGACCAGCAGAGCCAGCAGCAGACCCGACTCGTTCTTGCCGATGCCCGCGCCGGTGTACACGGCCGGGGCCCAGCCCATCAGGACGTAGGAGCCGGCCGCCTGCAGTCCGAAGAACCCGGTGATCAGCCAGGCGAGCGGGCTGCGCAGCAGCAGCTTGCGCTCCTGCGGCAGGGCCGCGTTGGCGCCGCCCTGTTCGGTGCGGCGCGTCCCGGCGACCCAGACCAGCAGCGCGCCGATGGACAGCAGCGACCAGGCGGCCAGGGTGACCCGCCAGCCGCCGAGCTGGTCCTGCATCCACGGGGTCGCCGCGGCGCCCGCGCCGCCGCCGACCATCAGGGCCACGGTGTAGACCGTGGTCAGCAGCGGGATCCGCTGCGGGAAGGCCTGCTTGACGACGACCGGGATGAGCACGTTGCCGAGGGCGATGCCGGCCGCCGCCACGAACGTGCCGGCCAGCATCACCCACGGGCCGCCCACGACCCGCAGCAACAGCCCGGCGGTGAGCACGACCAGACCGGCGCCGACCGCACGGGCCAGGCCGAGCTTGCGGGCCGCCAGCGGCGCCGCCGCGGCGGCGATGCCGAAGCAGAGGGTGGGCAGGGCGGTCAGCACGCTCGCCCAGAGCAGGGAGGCGCCGAGCGACCTGCGCACCTCCTCCAGCAGCGGGCCGATGCTGGTGATGGCGGGACGCAGGTTCGCCGCCGCCAGGGCGACGCCCACCAGCAGAAGCGGGGTCCCGACCAGAGCGGCGTTCCTCTCGACCGCCACAGGCGCGACTTGCTGTTCCTGCGTAGTCACTGTCTTGCCTCCTGTACTCGTGAAACGTCCCATTGCAGGTGGAGCTCGTCGAACCCGCGCGCGATCAGCAGCCGCTCGCGGCCGCGCGCGTCCGCGGGACCCAGACGCAGTCCGGGCAGGCGGTCGAACAGCAGCGGAATGGCGATGCGCAACTGGAGGCGGGCCAGTCCGGCTCCCAGGCAGGTGTGGATGCCGCGGCCGAAGGCCAGCATCTTGCGGCCGGTCCTCGGCCTGATGTCGAAGGTGGCGGGGTCGGCGAGCGCGCGCTCGTCCCGGTTGGCGGCGCCGAAGTGCACCATCACGCGGTCGCCGGGCCGCAGCCGGGTGCCGGCGAGCTCGGTCTCGGCGGTGACGGTGCGGAACAGCCCCTGGACCGGGGACTCGAACCGCAGGATCTCCTCGACCATCGCCTCGGGCGGCACCTCGCCCTCGCGCAGCGCCGCGAGCTGGTCCGGATGCTCCAGCAGGCTCACCAGGCCGTTGCCGATGGACCGGGTGACCGTGACGTGCCCCGCGATGATCAGGTTCATCACGATGCGCATGAGCTCGACGTCGTCCAGGTCGTTCTCGTCGTGGTCGGCCGCGAGCGACGCGATGAGCCCGTCGCCGGCCGGCCCCGGGTCCAGCAGCATCGCCATCACGTAGTTCTGCATGGCGATGACGTCGCGGGCGCATTCGGCCCGTTCCGCCACCTCGCCGCCGCCGACCGACAGCTTCAGCCAGCTGTGGCTCCACTGCCGCAGCAGCGGCACGTCGCCGGCCGGTACGCCGAGGATGCGCGCCATGACCGACAGCGGCAGCGGCCAGGCGTAGTTCTCGATGATGTCGGTCGAACCGGCGGCGGCGAACCGGTCGATCAGCTCTTCGCCGGTCGCCGTGATGAAGGGTTCGAGCTCGGCCACCCGCCGCGGCGTGAAGACCCGGTTCACCGCCGTGCGCAGCCGGGTGTGTTCCTCGCCGTCGCTCTCGGTGAGGTTGGGCGTGAGGGACCAGCCTTCGGCCAGGATCTGCTTGACCTCGTCGGCCTCCGGTCCCGTGGTCGCCTTCACCGCGCTCTCCGAGGAGTAGGTCCGCGGATCGTGGGCCACGTGGACGACGTCCTCGTGCCGCGTGACGACGAAGAGGCCGGTCTTCTCGTCGTGGAACACGGGGCACTGGTCGCGCATGCGCGTGTACGTCGGGTACGGGTCGGCCAGTTGGCTGTCAGATGTGGGATCGAACGTCGGCTTGGTCATCGGGGTCGCTCCGCTTGTGGCTTCTCATCCGGCGGGCACCGCGCCGACCGGCCTCGGGCCGGCCGGCACGGTGATGGGTCGCGGTTCAGTCGGCCGCCGCCAGCGCGGGCACGCTGGCGCCCAGCTCCTTGTGATCGGTGGCCCACAGGTCAGGGGTGGGCAACCGGTGCACCGCGGGTTCGTGGACGAAGGTGTCGTGCACGCTCTGGGTCGCCTCGGCCAGGCCGCTCTCTCCGGTCAGCACGCTGAGCTTGTTGGAGGTGACGAGCAGATCGGTGCGCGCGGCGCCGACCGACCGCAGTGCTTCGAGCAGTCGCAGCGGCGAGCCGGGAAGCTGGCCTATCCCGAGGCCGACGACCGACAGCCGCGCCAGGTTCGAGGTCCAGTGCACCTCGTCCAGGCGGGCTCCCCGGTCGGCCTCGGCCAGCAGCGCGCGCGCCTCCTCGACGCTCTCCGCGGGCAGGGTGATCGCGAGGTCGCCGGCGTCCTCGGTCCCGAGGTTGCCGTAGCGGCGCAGTTCGACCTCCAGCTCGCGTTCGGCGAGTCCGCGCAGGATCCGCACCGCGTGATCGGCGGCGATCCGGCGCAGCACGCAGCGCACGAGACCGGTCTTGGTGGCCACCCCGGCGATCGCGGGGACCTCGTCCAGCCCGGCGGGCCTCCAGGAGCCGCCGCCGGAGGCCGCCATCGCCGTGGAGCGGCGGCGGTATCCGACCCAGGTCTCCGGGCCGCAGGCGGTGAGGTTGGAGCGCACCTTCAGGTCGACGCCGTGGGTCCGCGCGTAGTCCACGGAGTCCGCGGCGAGCACCTTGGCCCCGCTCACCGCGAGCTCGGCCATCTCCTCGTACAGCAGGGTGATGTGGCGCCGGGCGCCGGTGACCTTCCTCGGGTCGGCGGTGTAGACCCCCGCGACGTCGGTGACGATCTCGCAGTGGTCGGCGCCGAGCGCCGCGGCCAGGGCGACGCCGGTGGTGTCGGAGCCGCCGCGCCCCAGAGTCGTGCAGGGGCCCGCGACGCCCGCCTCGCCCTGGAAGCCCGCGACGACCGGGATCGCCCCCCTGCGGAGGTCCTCCTTGAGCCGGCGCGGATCCACCTGCTGGATCGTCGCCCGGCCGTGGCGGTCATCGGTGAGGATGCCCGCCTCGGCGCCGCTGAACGACCTGCTCGCGGCGCCGTGGCGGTTCAGCGCCATCGACAGCAGCGCGGCGGACACGGCCTCGCCCGTGCTGAGCAGGGCGTCGAGCTGGACGGGATCCGGCTGGTCGGACACCGAGGAAGCCAGGTGGAGCAGCCTGTCGGTGGTTCCGCCCATGGCGGACACGACGGCGACGACCTGGTGTCCGTCCGCCCGTGCCGCCAGGATCTGCCGCGCCGCCTCGATGACCTTCTCGGGCGTGGCGACCGAGGTTCCGCCGTACTTTTGCACAATCAGCGCCATCTCGCGCACTCTCCTTCAGAGCGGAGCCGGCTCGAGCCTTCACTGCTCGTGCAGGAACTCACGGATCGCGTATCCGACGTGACGCTGGTCGGTCATGGTGTGCCCGAGAATGTGGTCGCCGGGGCGCAGCTCGGTGAAGTTGTGGACGCTGCCGCCGGCGCCGAGCGCGCGCACGTGCCAGTCGTCCTGGCCGACCATGTTGACCACGTCGCCGCCGGCGGTGCGTGCCTCGATCTGCAGCATCGGCCGGGTCTCCATCTTGATCCGGCACACGATCACCCGGCGCACGCCGCCGTTGGTGTTGACGGCCAGGATCTCCGAGCCGCAGCGCAGCTCGGACAGGTAGCGGGTGCGGTTGCCGGGCGTCAGGGTGTAGGAGCTGAGGGCGGCGGCGTTCACCCGGAACGGGCGGGTCGGCATGTACGGCAGCGGGTGGGTCTCGCTGCTGACCAGCATCAGGCCGGTCGAGTACGAGCCGACCAGGATGCCCTCGTTGGGCTGCATGTGGGAGCAGGTGTCCACGCACACCCGGTCGCCGAGGCCCAGGTGCGTGAGCTTGACGATCTCCAGCGGCTCGAGCTGCAGCGTCTCGGCCTCGCCCTGGCACACGCGCACCAGCTCGGAGGCGTCGCCGACCCGCCGGGGGGCGAGCAGCACCGCGTCGGAGCCGCGCTCCAGGACGCCGATGGTGACCATCGCGTCCTCGACGTCCTCGACGACGGTGACGATCTGGCCCTTGGCCTTGTCGGCGGCGGCCAGCAGGATCTCCAGCGGGATCTTGCTCGGGTCCTGGCGGAACTCGACCAGGGTCAGCTCCGACTCGTTCGCTATCTTGCAGGCGAGCTGCAGCGTCTCCTCACCCAGCACCTTGATCAGGACGCCGTTGCGCAGGCCGGGCCGGACGCCCTCGAACTTCTCGGCGATGCCGTGGTCGGCGATCAGGATGTCGACCACGCCGACGAGCTGGTCGATCAGGGTCGTGGGGGTCTCGCCGGTGACGACGGCGGCCTTCTCCAGGGTCGGCGGGACCTTCGCGGCGAGCTCGGGGTCGTCCAGCACGACGGCGCCGATGCCGAGGTGGGTGCTCTCTTCGATGACGGCGGTGGCGAGTTCGGCGGTCAGGCCGCGCAGATCGATCCATGCGGATTTCATGTTCGCACCTTCGGTCGTGAGTTGAGTTTCGTCAGGCAACTGTCGTGCCGGCCAGGGCCAGGTCCAGGGCGGTCAGGGGGTTGCGGGAGCCGAGCCGGGAGTGGACGCGCTGGGCGACCGACCGGGCCAGCCGGCCGGGGTCGGCGGCGCGGAAGATGTTGCGCCCGACCGCGACTCCGAGCACGCCGGACTCCATCGCGGAGTCGATCTGGTCGAGGAACTTGCCGGTGTCCCCGATGACGCCGCCGCCGGCGGTCACCACCGGGATCGGGCTGGCACGAACGACGTCGCGCATCGTGTCGGGCGAGCCGGTGAACGGGAGTTTCACGATGTCGGCGCCGAGGTCGGCGGCGATGTTCGCCGCGTGCGCCAGCAGCGCCGGATCGGCCGGGTCGGCGATGCGCGGGCCGCGCGGGTAGATCATCGCGAGCAGCGGGACGCCCCAGCGGGCGCACTGGTCGGAGACCCCGCCGAAGTCGGCCAGCTGCTCTGCCTCGTTGCTCGATCCGAGGTTGATGTGCACGCTGACCCCGTCCGCGCCGAGCGCCACGGCCTCGGCCACGGCGCCGACCAGGGTCTTGGCGTCGGCGTCCGGCGCGTGCCTGGTGCTGCCGCTGAGGTGCACGACCAGCGCCAGCCGGCCGAGCCGCCGGGTGGGAAGGAAACGGACCCGCCCCTTGTGGACGATGATCCCGTCCACGTCGTTCGCGGCCATCGCCGCCACCAGCCCGCCGAAATCGGCGGCGCTCGACACCGGGCCGTCCGCCAGCGAATGATCGAGCGGGACCAGGAACGTCGTCCCGGACGCCGAGTGCAGAATCCGCTGGGTACGCAGATTCTTCCCGGACCAGCCGTACGCTTCTGCCATCTGTCAACACCCCATTTCCAGATCGGGAACTATTCGGAATCGGCGGCCGCGCACCGTCGCTCCGCCAGGCGTTCGGCGAGTTCCCGCCAGGCCTGGCCGCTCGCCTCGGCGAGCGCGGCGACGAATTCCACGCAGTGGTCCGGCAGGTCGTCGACGAGACGTTCCCGCGTGTGCCCGTCCATGGCGGCCACCGCCAGAACGCTCAGCAGCAGCCGGCCGGACTCGGTGAACCGCAGCGACGGGTCGGAGCGGAGCGCGCGCAGCATCGCGCCCGTCCGGTCCAGCCCGGCGCCCTGCGGAGCCGCGCCCCTGACGCGCCGTGGATCGGGGTTGTGCCTGGGCGACGCGGCCCGCTGCTCGGGGAGCACCGCGGTGGCCTGCCCGGTCATCTGCATCCGGACGGCCCGCACGGTGCCGGGGGACACTCCGGCGGCGGCGCTCACCGTGCGCAGCGAGGAGGTGGGGTCGCGCAGCAGGATCTGCCTGGCGCGCTCGCGCCCGGAGGCCGCGCTGACCGGGCGCACCCGGCCGTCCCGGCCGATCCTGACCTCGGCCACCGGCGCTCCGCACTGCTCGCGCAACGCGCCGACGGTCTTGGGGGAGAGCCCCGCGACCGAGGCCACCGCCCGGTTGGACCAGCCCGGGTGCTCGCGCAGGATGCGCCGGGCGGCCGACTTGCGGTCGGCGAGCGAGAGCGGCAGCCCGTGCTGAACGTTCAGCCGCACCGCCAGCACGAAGGCGCCGGCGTCGTCGCCGTCGAAGAAGCGGGCCTGGATCTCCCGCTCTCCGCGCATCTGCGCGGCGCGCACCCGGTGCATCCCGTCGACGACCCGGTTGGTGCCGCGCTGGACGACGATCGGCGGCAGCTCCGCCTGTGAGTCCACCTCGGCGAGAGCCCGCGCGTGCTCGGCGTCCTCACCCGCGGATCGGGGTGAGTCGGAAAGGACGAGCTCGGTGATCGAGATCCAGCCGACCTCGGGGCCGACGCCCGTCTCTCGTTCGCTTGTGATCACATCCCCGCTCACCACGTTGGCGCTCCTCGTCATCGGCGAAGCCTGTCGTGCCCTTCGAGAGCACTCTTACTTAAAACCATACCTTACACAAGGTATTTTTCGATGAAAGCGTTCTACCTGCGACAATGGACGAAACTGGCTCATGATCATACCTTTGGTACGGTATGTTTCAGCCTGTGCAAGCGAGGAGCCTCCCCGGTTGCACAAGACGCCCGCTGCCACGCCGGCCGCGCGCACATCCAGAAGGTCCCGGTCGCCTGAGGGGGTAACCATGGGGAACGACTCGCGAGCCGACACCACCCGCGCCCGGCTTGAGGCCAATCGCACCCGGCGCGTCGAGATGCTGGCGGCCGATCCGGAGCTCGCGGGCCGGATGCCGCTGAAAGAGGTCTTCGACAGCACCGCCGAGCCCGGCCTGCGGCTGCCGGAGATCGTGAAGCGGACCTTGACGGCGTACGCCGACCGGCCCGCGCTCGCCGAACGCGCCAAGGAGTTCGTCTCCGTGGCCGGACGCACCGAGCTGCGGCGGCCGCCCAGGTTCGACACCGTCTCCTACGGCGAGCTGTGGTCCCGGCTGAGCGCCGTGGCCGCCGACTGGTACCACCACGCCGAGCACCCGCTGCGCGCCGGCGACTTCGTCGCGATCCTGGGCTTCGCCGGCACCGACTACACCACCGTGGACCTGGCCTGTGGCCAGGTCGGCGCGGTCGCCGTGCCGCTGCACAACACCGCCACCGTCGCCCACATCCGCCACCTGGTCGAAGAGACCGCTCCGCGCGTCTTCGCCACCAGCGCCGAGCGGCTGGGCACGGTGCTCGAAGCGCTGGCCGGGGACACCTCCGTCGTCCGGCTCGTCGTGTTCGACCACTGCCCTGAGCTCGCCGAGCACAGGGAGAGCGTGGCGGAGGCGCGCCGGCTGCTGGCCGAGACCGGCTCGCCGATCTCGCTGGAGCCGCTGTCGGAGGTCATCGAGCGCGGGAGCGCCTCGCCGCCCGCGCCGGAACCGCCGCCGGTCGACGACACCAGGCAGGTGCTGTCCGCACTGATCTACACCTCTGGCAGCACGGGCACTCCGAAGGGTGTCATCTTCCCCGAGTCCACCGTGTCCCTGATGTGGCGGCCGCCCGAGCAGCCCTACCCGATGATCAGCGCGAACTTCCTGCCGCAGAGCCACCTCGTCGCCAGGCGGCTGGTGGTCAAGACGCTGGCGCTGGGCGGCACCGCCTACTTCGTGGCCGACAGCAATCTGTCCACGCTGCTGGAGGATCTCGCGCTGATCCGGCCGACGGAGTTCGCCATGGTGCCGCGCGTCTGCGAACTGCTCTACCAGAGTTATCTGAGCCGGCTCCACCAGCCGGGCGCCGGGCACGCCGAGGAGCTGCGGCGCCATTTCCGTGACGTGGTCCTCGGCGGCCGCGTCATCCACACGCCCTGCGGTTCGGCCCCGCTCGCGCCCGAGCTGGCCGCTTTCGTGGAGTCCTGCCTGGATGTTCCGTTCTTCGACAGCTACGGCACCACCGAGACCGGACTCGTCATGCTGGACCACCGCGTGCAGCGGGCGTTCGTGCTCGACTACAAGCTGGTCGACGTGCCGGAACTCGGGTACTTCACCACCGACACGCCGCATCCGCGGGGTGAGCTGCTGGTGAAGACCAAGCTGATCACCCCCGGTTACTACCGGCGCCCAGAGGTCACCGCCGAGGTCTTCGACGACGACGGTTACTACCGCACCGGCGACATCATGGCCGAGGCCGAGCCCGACCGGCTGTACTACGTCGACCGGCGCAAGAACGTGCTGAAGCTCTCCCAGGGCGAGTTCGTGGCGCTGTCGAAGCTGGAGGCCGTCTATGTGGCCAGTCCGCTGCTGCGGCAGGTCTTCCTGTACGGCAACAGCTCCCGCCCGTACCTGCTCGCCGTGGTGGTGCCGACTCCTGAGGCGCTGGACCAGGCCCCCGACGAGGCGGCGCTGAAGGCGGCGATCCACGAGTCGCTGCAGCACATCGCCAAGCGCGCCGACCTCAAGCCGTACGAGATCCCGCGCGATCTGCTCGTCGAGATGGTGCCGTTCAGCCAGGAGAACGGACTGCTGTCCGACTCCACCAAGCAACTGCGTCCCCGGTTGAAGGAGCACTACGGCGAACGGCTCGAGCGGCGTTACGCCGAGCTGGCCGAGGAGCAGATCGACGGCCTGCGCGGTCTGCGGCACGACGAGGGCCGCCCGGTCGTGGAGACCGTCCGCCGCGCCGTGCGGGCGCTGCTCGGAGCCTCCGCCGGCGAAGCCGGCCCGGCGACGCGCTTCACCGACATGGGCGGAGACTCGCTGACGGCGCTGTCGCTGTCCAACCTGCTCAAAGAGATCTTCGGCACCGAGGTCCCGGTCGGGACGCTGCTCGGCCCGGCCAACGGCCTTGACCAGATCGCCGGCCAGATCGAGCGGCTGCGTGAGCCGTCCGCGCGACGCGCCACCTTCGCCGGCGTGCACGGTGATCAGGCCACCGCGGTGCGTGCCGACGAACTCGTGCTCGGCGCGTTCATCGACGAGGAGACGCTGACCGCGGCCCCGGCGCTTCCGCTGCCGGCCGGTGCCCCCGCCACGGTGCTGCTCACCGGGGCCAACGGCTATCTCGGCCGTCTGCTGTGCCTGGAGTGGCTGCGGCGACTGGCACCGAGCGGCGGCACCCTGATCTGCCTGGTGCGCGGCGCCGACGACGCGGCGGCTCGCGAGCGGCTGGAGGAGTCGCTGGACAGCGGGGACGTCGAGCTCAAGCGGCGGTTCGCCGAGTCGGCCGGCCTCGGCGCGTTGCAGGTGCTGGCCGGGGACATCGGCGCGCCCAACCTGGGCCTGTCCGAGCGGACCTGGCGGCGGCTGGCCGGAACGGTGGACCTCATCGTGCACGCGGCCGCGCTGGTGAACCACGTCCTGCCGTACCGGCAGCTGTTCGGCCCCAACGTCGCCGGCACGGCCGAGGTCATCCGGCTGGCCCTCAGCACCCGGCGCACGCCGGTGAGCTTCCTGTCGTCGGTGGCCGTCGCGTCGCACGCGACCGGCGTCCTGCGCGAGGACGGGGACATCCGGGAGATCAGTCCTGTGCGCCCGATCGACGACGGCCACGCCGGCGGCTACGCCACCAGCAAGTGGGCGGGCGAGGTGCTGCTCCGGGAGGCGCACGAATCGTGCGGGCTGCCGGTGACCGTGTTCCGCTCGGGCATGATCCTGGCGGATCGCCGCTACACCGGGCAGCTCAACGTCCCCGACACCTTCACCCGCCTGGTGCTGAGCCTGATCGCCACCGGAATCGCGCCCAGGTCGTTCTATCGCGGCGAGGCGGGGCGGGCGCACTACGACGGCCTGCCCGGGGACTTCGTCGCCGCCTCGGTCGCGGCCCTTGGCGCCGGCACGGCCGGGCACCGCACGTTCAACGTGGTCAACCCGCACGACGACGGCATCTCGCTGGACACCGTCGTCGACTGGCTGGCCGGCTGTGGAGTCGCCGTCCGCCGCGTCGATGACTACCAGGAGTGGCGCGAACGGTTCGAGGCCGCGCTGCGCGACCTGCCGGACAACCAGCGGAGGCATTCGCTCCTCCCTCTGATGCGCGCCTGGCGGGAGCCCGTGACGCCCCGGGCCGGCTCGGCGTTCCCCGCCGGACGGTTCCAGGAGGCCGTGGGGGACATTCCGCATCTGTCCCGGACGCTGATCGAGAAGTACCTGTCGGACTTACGGCACCTGGGCCTGCTCTAGGCGGGCAGCACGGGCCAGCCGTGCTTTTCCGCCCAGGAGGTCAGCACCGGGTCGCCGCCGACGACCCTCGGGCTGCCGACGGCCGTCAACAGGTCCAGGTCGCTGGCATGGTCGCCGTACGCGAAGCAGTCGGCGGGGCTCGCTCCAAGACGCAGGAGCAGGTCCGTGGCGGCCTCGGACTTGGCCTGGCCGATCATCGACCTGGCCACCTCGCCGGTCAGCCGCCCGTCGCCGCCGACGACGAGCTCTGTGCACAGCACATCGTCGCCGCCCACATCTGTCAGCAGAGGATCGAGCACCGCCCGGCACGAGCCGGAGACCAGCACCACCCGGTCTCCGGCCGCGCGGTGTCCGGCGAGCGCCGCCGCGGTGGAGCCCACGAAGGCGTCCGGCTCGCGACGGTGCCGCGCGTACCAGCGACGGCCCGCCTGCGTCAACGCCGCACTCGATACGCCGGCGAAAAGCCGGTAGTATGCGCGATTCGCGGCGGCCCTGCCCTCCCGCTCGGCCACCGCTCCCAGCTCGGCCACGACGGCACGGAACCTCGCGTCGTCACGGCCCAGCCAGTACCGCAGGAACTCCACCATGCTCTTGGCGGTCAGCAGCGTCTCGTCCACATCGAAGAAGGCCACCCGAAGAGGAATCCGCACCCGGTTCATTTTTGGCTCCCAAAAACATACCTTCGCAAAGGTTTTTTTCTCCTCATCTGCCCCAAGAGAGGACGCAGTGACTCAGAAGCGCGCAGTCCGGACCCGGGCGCTTGTGCTCGCCGCGGCGGCGGAGGAGTTCGCCGCACACGGCTACAACGGCACAACGCTGCTCAACGTGGTCGAACGCACCAGTATGACCAAAGGTGCACTGTACGGTCATTTCTCCTCCAAGGAAGAGCTGGCGGCCGCCCTCATCGAGGAGGCCGGGGACGAGCTGATCGCGCGTGCGGAACGGCGCCTGGAGGGCACGGCGGCGCTGCTGTCACTGCGGGAGACGATGCTCGATCTCACCCGGCACCTGCGCCGGGACCCGCTGGCCAGGTCCGCTCTGCGGCTCGCGGTGGAGGCTCCGCAGCTGGACCGGCGCGCCCTCGGGCTGGTCGAACGGATCTCCTTGTCGCTGACCCGCGCCGTGGCGCGGGCGCACGCGGAGAACCGGGTGACGAGCAGGTTCCCCCCCGAAGCCGTGGCCCGGCTGCTGATGACGGTGTTCTTCGAGATCCCTCATCCCGCTCCGCGCAACGACGCCGATGCCGCCCGCCGGTTCGACGACCTGTGGGAGGCGGCGTCCGGGCCGCGGGGCGGCGGCCCGGACACGGCCTAGTCAGCCGAGGACGGCCTTCGCGTACGCGTTGGCGGCCGGGGCGAGGCGCAGCGCGCCGTGACAGGCGCCGGTGTGGACGTCCCGCCACCGGCGCTGCACCGGATCATCCTCGGTCAGCCCGTGGCCGCCGCGCACGGCGAACAGCCGGTCGACGGCGCTGACGCAGAGCTCCGCGGCGACCGCCGCGTCGCACCGGTTCTGCGCGATGGTCCGCGCGTCGACCATGCCCCGGTCGGCGCGGCCGGCGGCCTCATGGAGCAGCAGGCGGGCGGCGGACGCCTCCGGTGAGGACCGCGCGAGCGCCTGCTGGGCGTCCGGGTCCGATGGCAGGCGCGCGCCCGCGGTGGAGACGCAGTCCGCCACCGCACCCAGGGCGGCTCCGACCAGCGGGCCGGCGAACATCACCGACGCGACCAGCGTGTAGGGAACGTTGTGGCAGGGCGCCTGCCCGGCGCGCCCGGTACCGAGCAGTTCCGGCAACGCGACCGAGCGGTGCCCGGGGACGAAAGTGTCGGTCAGGACAACCGTGTTGGTCCCCGTCCCCCGCAGGCCGTCGGCCCGCCAGGTGTCCTTGACCAGGCAGTTCCCGGCAGGGACGGCGAAGATTCGCACCGTCTCCCCGCCGCCGTCCGGCACCGTGCTGGCCAGCAGCACCCAGTCGGCGAAGTCCACCCCGCTGGCCCGGCCCCACTCGCCCCGCAGCAGCCAGCCACCCGGCACGGGCGTGGCCTGACCCGACGGCGGCATGACGGAGGCGGCGATCAGGGCGTCCGGGCCCCGGCCCCATATCTCCTCCCGGGCCTGCTCGGGCAGATAGGCGGCGATTCGTCCGTGGGCGGCGAACAGAGTCGCGCACCACGCGGTCGCCGGGCAGCTCTCGCCCACCGTGATCGCCGCCTCCACCAGCGGCGCGAAGCCTCCGGCCGTGCCGCCCCACCGGCTGGGGACGAAGTGCCGGGGGAATCCCGCTTCCACCAGCGCGGCCACCGACTCGCGCCGAAGCCGGCGGGAAGCGTCCACCTCGGCCGCGTGCCGGGCCGCGCGGTCCACGAGTTCGGTCACGTCCAGACGGTGGTCCGGAGATATCGAGGTCATCGTCATCGGCGGTCCCGTCCACTGGTGGTGTCAGGGCCCAGCCAGAGCTCCATCGTGCCCGCGGCGACCTCCTCGCCGTCCTGCTCGGCCAGGACGCGGACCGCCATCCGGTCCGCACCGGGACGGCCGGGCTGCGGCGTGGCCGCGATCCGGACGGGAGCGTCGAGTTCGCAGAACCGTGTGAACTCGGCACGCAGGCCGGTGAGCGAGGCGCGGCGACCGGTGAGCGGCCGGGTCGCGGCGAGCGCGGCCTGCCGGAACGCCTCCAGCACCACCATGCCTTGCACGTGGTCCACGGCGTGGTCGACCATCTCGGTGTTGCTCTGGTCGAGCTGCAGCAGCCGGCCGCCGGGGTCGCCGTCGTCGGCCAGCAGCACGTCCTCCTTGCGGCGGCGGCCGACCTCGCCGGGGGAGAGCGGGTACCCGATGAAGGGGTGGGATGTGGTCGGCGCGGGCGCCGGCGCCGGCTTGCGGCCGCGAATCGCCTGGTACATGCGCGGATCCACCGCCTGGGAGAGAAGGCTGCCGTGCCCGCAGACCTCTCCTGCCACGCTGAGCTCGACGTCCAGCCGCATGCACAGCCGGCGACGGGTCGACTTGGCGGTGGGGGTGCAGGTGACCCGCAGGCCGAGCGGGAGCCACGACGTACCGGTGGGCAGCGTCGCCTCGCCGATGTCGAGGGTGATCCCGCCGAGGATGAACTTGTGCGTCTCGGGCACCTCGTAGAAGCGGTGCTGGACGTAGTAGGCGGCCTGCCGGAACGCCTCGGTCGGCAGCATCGGATCGATCCGGCCGCAGTCGTCCTGCTCGTAGAGGCAGTGGTCGCGCGGTAGCGTGGCCGCGATGACGAAAGTGTCCGGCGCGTGCCGGACGCCGTCGGTGAGCAGCACGTGCTCGGCCGTGGCCTTGTGGACCAGTTCGCGGGAGACGAAGCGCGGGCCGGGTAAGTCCGGGCCGGGTAAGTGCGGGCCCGGCGAGTGCGGGCCGGGTAAGTGCGCGTCGGGTAAGTGCGGGCCGGGTAAGTGCGCGTCACGGTCGGGTTCAGGCATGTCGTCCCGGCCCCAGGTGTTCGGGGACGACGACTGCTGGGAGGCCGGCGGCCGGACCTCTACCGCCGTCAGTTGAGCATTCATTTCCTACCCCCTTTGATCAGGATCTTGCGCAGTCGCGGGTGGAGAGTGGTCGAAGGCCAACACGTGAAATATACATCCGTGAAGGTATATTTTGTAATGCCTGAGCGAGTATGCCCATGAACTGGCGATGTACGCTAGGGGTAGAGGCAGAACATACCGGGAAGGCGGTATGCTGGACGGGAGTCGCACAGAACGGATCACGCCCGTGAGTAGGAATGGCACTACCAGAGCCACCATCGCCCACCAGGCGCCGCCCCGCAACGCGCCTCAGCAGGCGCGGGCCGCTCAGACCAGGGCCCAGGTCCTCGCCGCGGCGGCCGAGTTGTTCGCCGACCGTGGATACCCGCACACCTCCATCGACCACATCGCCAGACAGGTCGGCATGACCAAGGGCGCGGTGTACTTCCACTTCCGCGACAAGCAGGACATCGCCGCCGAGATCGTGCGCGAGCTGTACAACCGTTGGCGCATACGCATCGACGAGGCGCATGCCATGGGACTGCCCCCGATGGAGACCGTTCAGGCGTTACTGGCCAATGCCGCCGACAAGTTCTTCGAGGACGACATCGTCAAGGCCGGAGCCAGGATCCAGGCCGAGCGCTCTCTGTCCGACACGACCCTGCCTGAGCCCTACGTCGAGTGGATCTCCACGCTCTCGACGCTGCTGGCGAAGGCGAGCGGCGCCGGCCAGCTCCGCGAGGGCATGGACCCCGAGTCGGCCGCCTACATCCTGGTGTCGGCGTTCTTCGGTCTGCAGCACCTGTGCGACGTCCTCAACCGGCGCGCCGACCTGCCCCGCCGCTGGGCGGAGATGAGCCGCCTGCTCTACCCCTCCATCGCCGCCTCCCCGCAGTAGGACATCCGCCGGGAGCCACTCAAGGAGACCTCCGCAATGTCTGCTTCGATCCTCCCGGCAGTTCCCCTCGGCGCCGGCGGCCCGCTGGTCGGGGCCCAGGGGCTCGGCTGCATGGGCTTCAGCGAGTTCTACGGACCGACGGCGCCCGACGAGGCGCGGAGAACCCTGCAGATCGCCCTTGACCTGGGCGTCACCATGTTCGACACGGCCGACCTCTACGGCGACGGCGACAACGAGGGTTTCCTCGGCCCGTTCGTCCGCGCCCACCGCGACCGGGTCTTCCTCGCCACCAAGTTCGGCATCGTCCGGCGAGCGGGCGAGAAGTCCTGGAGCCAGGTCCGCGGCGACCGCGCGTACGTACGCCAGAGCGCCGAGGCGAGCCTGAAGCGCCTCGGCGTCGACCAGATCGACCTCTACTACGCACATCGCCGCGACACGTCCGTCCCCATCGAGGACACGGTCGGCGCCATGGCCGAGCTGGTGCAGGAGGGCAAGGTGCGGTACCTCGGCCTGTCCGAGATGACCGGGCCAGAACTGCGCGCGGCACACGGCGTGCACCCGATCGCCGCACTGCAGTCCGAATGGTCGCTGTTCACCCGCGACATCGAAACCTCCGTGGTCCCGGCGGCGGCGGAGCTCGGCGTGGCACTCGTCGCCTACTCACCCCTCGGCCGGGGCTTTCTCACCGGATCGTTCACCGGCGCCCAAGGGCTGAGCGCCGGGGCTCAAGGGCTGAGTGCCGGCGCGCAAGGGCTGAGCGCCGGGGCTCAGCGGCTGAGCGCGGGCGACGTCCGGCTGACGATGCCACGGTTCACCGGCGAGCACGCCGACGCGAACGCCGCGCTCCTCGAACCCGTCCGCGACATCGCCGCGCGCCGCGACGTCACCCCCGCACAGGTCGCCCTCGCCTGGGTGCACCAGCGCTCCCGCGTCCACGGTCTGACCGTCATCCCCATCCCCGGCACGCGCTCTCCCGGCCGCCTCCGCCAGAACGTCGAAGCCGCCACCCTGACCCTGTCCGCCGGCGAACTCACCGCACTCGAACCCCTGGCGGCCAAGGTCACCGGCGCCCGGTACGCGGACATGACCTCCACGGCGACCGCCCGCGAATGACACCGGGCGTACCTCCGCCGCATCTCGCCGACGAGTGTGATCACGATGAAAGTTACACCGGCAGGGGTGGTTCCCCCCTGCTGATGTCAGCGATTTTCTCCCACGACCCGACCGGAACGCGGGCCGGTCCGGCAGCGCTCCGGTGCCGCGCGGGCATCGCGTGGAGGCTCGCGCCGGGCCGCCGGCGATCGGCGCCGCGATGGAAACACCGGCCCTGACCTGGCAGATCGGGACCCCGAGCCGTCAGGGCGCGCCGTAGGCATGTCCGGTGGGGTGCCACCGCGCCTCACGGGGGACCCTCCATGGCGCGGAAGAGCCGCCGGCGTCGTGGCATTCGGGTGGACGAAGGTGCGCCTTCTTCATTCCATCACCTGTTGCCAGACACCCGTGTTAATGCGACATTACCCCCATACGTCACTCGGCATACGTTATACGTTACGGGGTCACACGATGGTAATCCACGTCCGTCGCGGATTCTTGGGGCGTGTTATGAGGAGACCTTTCGCCCCCGGCGGCGGTGACCCTCGTCAGCGGGGCGTCGGGGCGGACGACCAGGGCTCCTGCGGCACCGGCGAGCTCGTCCTTCGCCTACGTGCGGGCCTATGAGCCGCCTGAGGTGAACGCTCGGTGCGCACGACCGGAGAGAACCGCACATCCAGATGAATTCCGCTACGGCGGGGTGCTCGCGCGGCGAACACATCTGCTCGGAACCGGCTCGGAACCAGCGAAAGGAACAGAGCGTGAAGTCAGCCCTGTCCACCACTGGGAAGGCGTTAGCAGCGCTCGCGGTGTTCGTCGCCGCCGTGCTGCTGCCGGCCTTCGCAGGTAGTACCGCGGCCTCCGCGGCGACCCAGGCGACCTACTACGTCGCCGCCGACGGCAACGACGGCGACCCTGGAACGATCACGCAACCGTTCAGAACCTTGCAGCACGCGAGAGACGTCGTCCGCACGGTGAACGCCAACATGACGGGCGACATCTACGTATATGTCCGCGGGGGCACCTACTCGGTCAGCAGCACGATCGACTTCACGCCGGCCGACTCTGGGACCAACGGTTACCGCGTCATCTACGCCGCGTACCAGAACGAGACGCCGGTCCTCACCGGGGGCGTCCAGGTAACCGGATGGACCCAGCACAGCGGCAACATCTGGAAAGCGCCGCTGAATCGCGGCAACAAGCTTCGCGCGCTCTACGTCAACGACAAGCGGGCGTACATGGCCTCGAAGACGATCAACTCGGCCGGGTGCTACGGAACCTACAACATCACGGCGGGGCAGGCGTCCTGGGCGTGGGAATCGGGTTCGCAGTGCGCCGGGTCGAAGTACAGCCAGAGCGACTTCCCCGCCATCGCCGCCAACCAGGACGACATCGAAATAGAGACCGCGACGACCTGGACCACGGCCATCGTGGGAGTCCGCCAGGTCACCACCGACGGCTCGAACCGCGTGGCCCTGTTCCAGCAGCCGGGAGCGGCCATCGCCCAAGGTGCCTTCAACGGCAACGCCCAGGTCGGCGGCACCCACAAGGTCATGAACGCCTACGAGTTCCTCGACGCGCCCGGCGAGTTCTACTTCGACAAGACCAGCCGGACGCTGTACTACTACAAGGCGAGCTCGGAGGACATGACCACCGCGTCGGTCTGGGCGCCGAACAACGTGTCCACCCTGATCAAGGTCGCCGGCACCTCCACGAGCAGTCGCGCCCGTAACATCACCATCTCCGGTCTGACGGTGCAGCACTCCGACTGGAACCTGTTCAACGTCGCCGGCTCGGTGTTCAAGCAGGCCCAGCAGGGCAACCTCGGCGCGCAGGTCTACGCCAAGCAGAACTTCCACGCCTACTACTACCGCAACGTCGACGTGGCGCCGGGCGCCATCCAGGTCGAGAACGCCGACGGGCTCATCCTGCAGAACAACCGGGTCCAGCACACCGGCGTCGACGGCATCAACATGGTCAACGACGTGGTCAACACGCAGTTGATCGGGAACTACACCAACGACATCGCCGGATCGGCCATCACCGTGGGCCATCCCCAGAATGTCTACATCGGCGACTACACCTCCACCAACCACGAGAAGTACACCGCGGCGGCCGAAGGCGCGCCCAAGAACATCGCGATCAAGAACAACTACATCTACGACAGCGCCGTGTTGTTCAACGGGCACAGCCCCATCTCGGCGTACTTCGCCGACGGCCTGACCATCCAGCACAACCGCATCGAGAAGACCTCGTGGTCCGGCATAACGCTCGGCTGGGGCTGGTGGAACTTCGACGGCTCGTCAGGCTCCATCGCGCCGAACCGGCCGACCACCACGGCGAAGAACAACAACATCAGCTACAACCACATCATCGACACGGTGCAGCGCCTCGGCGACACGGCCCCCATCTACACGCTGGGCGGCCAGCCGGGAACCACGATCACCAACAACTACCTGCAGGGCGTCCCGTCCGGTCACAAGTACGGACTCCACCCGGACGAGGGCTCGGCGTACATCACCTTCCGCGACAACGTCCTCAGCGTGGACAAGAACGTCACGTGGCTCATCAACTCCGACGACTTCGGCCGTAAGCACGACCTGAGCATCACGCAGACCTACGGCCCGGTGAACAAGGTCTCCAACAAGAACCTGCCGAACAGCACGGTCCAGGACATCCTCGTGTCCTCCGACTACGTCTGGCCGTCGCAGGCCTACGGCATCGCCGTGAACTCCGGGCTCGAGGACGCCTACAAGAGCATCCTCCCGCAGAGCGTCTCCCAGCCGGACTACGTCCTGCCCGCCAGCACGTTCGTCGCCGCCGGTGTGACCTCGATCCCGATCCGCAGCGCCGGCGACGCGAGCAAGACGGTCTGGCTGGCCCCCTCGGGCACGACGACCTTCACCGCGGGCGCCACGATGACCAGGGCGGGCGGGACCGCGACCTCCATCGCCGTCCCGACCACGAACGGTGAGTACCGGCTCTACGTCGTGGACGCCCAGGGGAACCGATCGGCCGAGTCCAAGTCGCTCGTCAGGCAGGGAAACGGCGGCGGGACCGGCCCGCAGAGCGGCTCGATCGTGGGTACCCAGTCGGGCCGATGCGTGGACGTCACCGGCGCCTCGGCGACCAACGGCGCCCAGGCCCAGCTGTACGACTGCAACGGCGCCACCAACCAGAAGTGGACCTACACCTCGGGCAAGCAGTTGCAGGTGTTCGGCAGCAAGTGCCTGGACGCCAACAACCAGGGCACCTCGAACGGCACCCAGGTGATCATCTGGGACTGCAACAACCAGACCAACCAGCAGTGGAACGTCAACTCCAACGGCACCATCACCGGCGTCCAGTCCGGCCTGTGCCTTGACGCCAACGGCGGCGCCACCGCCAACGGCACCAAGCTCATCCTGTGGGCCTGCAACAGCGGCACCAACCAGCAGTGGACCCTGCGCAGCTGACCTGAAGGTTTTTCCTGAAGGCCCTTCCTGAAGTTCCCTCCTGAAGGCCCCGGCGACGCCCGGGGCCTTCAGCGTTCTTGAGGCCACCCGGCAGCGGCCGTCGGAGAGGCGGGCGGCGGGCGCCCCATGCCCCCGGGGGCGGCCGACCTTCTCGCCGACCGCGACGAACGGGCTGCGATGCGAGGATGACGGCATGATCACCTTCACGTCATATGACGGGACCGTGCTCGTCTGTCATGAGCGGGGAGAAGGTCCGGCGCTGGTCTGCCTGCCAGGCGGACCGGGACGGTCCTCGCGATACCTGGGAGACCTCGGCGGCCTGTCCGCTCGGCGTCGGCTCTTCCTGCTGGACAACCGGGGAACCGGCGAGTCCGAGGCGCCACGCGATCCGGACACCTACGCGGTGGGCCGCATGGTCGCCGACGTCGAGGCGCTGCGTGCGCGTCTGGGGCTCGAGCGGATGGACCTGCTCGGGCATTCGGCGGCCGGAGGGCTGGCGCTGCTGTACGCGGCCCGATATCCCGAACGGATAGCACACCTGGTGCTGGTCACCCCCACCGTGCACCCGGTGGGCACCGAGATCACCGATGAGCAGTGGTCCGCCCAGATCGAGGCCCGAGCCGACGAGAGCTGGTACGAGAGCAGACTGCCCGACCTCATGGCGTGGGACGCGGGCGACGAGAGCCGGCGCCCGGGGGCACAGCCCTTCTTCTACAGTCCCTGGAACGAGGCCGCCGAAGCGCACGCCAGACGGTTCGCCGACCGCTCGGCCGAGGCGGCGAAGCGCTTCCACACCGACATGCCCTCTGCCGAGCAGACCCGAGCGAACCTGGCGAAGGTCACCACACCGGTCCTGGTGATCGCGGGCGAACAGGACCCAGGACCACTGCCCGCACACACGGCCGAACTGGCCGCGATCTTCCCCCAAGGAACCAGCACCGTCCTCCCCGGCGCCCACTACCCCTGGGTGACCGCCCCGAAGACCTTCGCCGAGACGATCGACGCCTTCCTCACCAACTAACCGCCTGCCCGCGCATGCCAAGTGTCCCGCGCGGACGAGACGCTGGAGAGGCTTGGCAACCGAGGTTGTGGACACTGATAGCCCAGGCCGGTCTTGGCGGTAACGTCAGTGATGAGGGTGCGCCTGCCCTGCTGCTGACTGACCGAGTCGAGCAGCGGTGTGCCCTCCGAGCGCAGGAGTCGGCCGGCCCTACCGAGCGGCGGTTACGTCCCGCGCCTCTTGTCCCCATCGGAGACGAGATGGACCAGGAGTACTGAGAGTGGAAATCACGTACGCCGACGTGAACTGGCTTTCCCATGGGTGGGCTTTAGGCGACGTATGGTGTCTCACCTTCGTCCGAGATATCGAAGAAGTGGAGGCGCTGCGGCGGTTGGGCGCCCACGAAGAAAGCATCCGGCCGCTGAGCTACGGACAACTAGTGGACCAGGGGTTGTTCCCTCACATGGTTCTGGCCGGGCGCCTTGATGGTTGGGTCGTGATCATCGAACGGAACGGCAGCACAGCGATGCAGATTGATGTCCTGCGCGCACTGTCGGCAGGAACGGAACTCGTCACCGTGTTCCGGCATGACTACGCGAATGACCTGTTCGTGTATGCCATTGATGGCGAGGTGCTGACTTCCTTCGACCCCAGGAAACCTGGATGGCGGGATGGCAGTGATCCGGATCGCCTCTTGGGGGCGATGAGTGAAGTCGGCTTCGATCCCACGTACGTCCCTGGAAATCACCTCCCGCATGATGAGGATGGAGAGAACGAGGAGTTCAACGTCGATCGCCCGACAGTGGACGCAGCGCTCATGCTCGCCGCCCGACTGACTGGCATCGTGTTGTCCCAGAGCGTACTGAACGGACCGCTGCTGGGCGGTGCCGTCGGCTCTGGGGGCTGACCAGTCCTCGCTTCTCAGATGACAGCTATCGTCTCGTGCAGCGAGGTGATAGCCGACGCACGTGCTGCCGTCGAACGATGTGATCGACCCACTACGCCTCCACGGGGGTCATGACGCCGCATGCTGAACGTGGATTCGCATGGGCCGACTTACGGTGGACTTCTGGTCATGGCGTCGGCACGACAATAGGACGCGCGTGATCGCTACCCGACGCGGACCCTAACGGAGCATCTTGCGGACTGGTGACCTCTTCACCGGTCACACTGCTCAAGCATCGTGCAAAGGACGCTCGTGATCGCCATATTGGGAATGGTGGCCAGCGTGAGCGCCGATATGAGTACGCAAAGACGGACGTCCTGATGATCGGCGCTCAGGATCCCACAGTCGCTGGCATACGCGAGTGCCAGACTGCAACGAGCGCCACATACCGGATGGCTTTCACGGCGGAGCCGGTGGTCGCTCGGATTCTTCCTAGGGCCGCTGTTCCCCACGGCGATGGCGGTGGTACCGGGGCTCGCCGAATCCCGGCTGGTGCCCACCGCCATCGGCGTCATGAACGGCCTGTCGGTCGTCGGGGGCGCGTTGTTCCCGTGGCTGGCCGGTGCGATCGCCCAGGGGCGTCGGCGTGTGGACGCTGATGCCGTTCGCCCTCACGTTCGCCGTCCGGTGGCTGCTCTCGCGCCAGCGGGCGATGAGGACCGCGCAGGCCTGATGGCTACAGCGGCGGGTAGGCGTTGGCCAGAAGCTGCCGGAACAGCGTGGGGAACCACTGCCCCTCCACCGGGGCGTTCGGCAGCGCCTGGCTCGGCACGTACGCGCCGCGCGGCTCCTGGAACAGCGGGTTGCACCGCTGGTCGAACGGGATGTTCTCCGGGTTGGGCACGACGTTCGCCGCGCTGGCCCCGTCGGAGACACCGGGCGGCTTGATCCAGGCATAGGCGTCGATACCGGGCGCGGGATCGGCCCGCGGCCGCTCGCCGAGCCCGGTTCCGGTCTGGTTGCACCAGTTGGCGGGGGAGACGCGGCGGTCCATCCGGGACTGATCGACGAACGTGTTGACGTCGGTGGAAGTGCTCGGCGCCGTCGGCCGGGCCGGGCCGCCCCAGCCGTTGCGAGAGGTGTCGATCACCATGCCGATGGTGGGCGGGAATCCGGCGGCGATCAGCCGGTTGCGGAACGCCTGGGCGAACGACAGCTCGTCCACGTAGTCGTTCCAGTCCACCCAGCGGGTCCACTTCACCGGCATCCCGTAGATCATCGTGGAGGCGGTGAAGAACGGCTCGGTGAGCGCGCCCCACTCGGCGGTGTTCACCGTGAAGCCGTGCACGAGCGGCACGCCGTCACCGGTGGCATTGCCGATGCTCGCCAGCAGTTCGGCGGCCGGGCCGAAGTTGTCCGCCCAGCCGATCCTCCCGTGGTCGGACGCGTCGAGGTAGGTGTACACATTGGGAATGCCGTACAGGCGGTTCAGGGCGTACCGCACGGCCGGCGGGTAGACGCCGCTGGCGCGGACCGGTTCGCAGTTGATGGTGTACATGGTGCCGGTCGGCATCACCAGGCCTGGCAGAAAGTCCGGCTCGACGACCGCGACGATGCGCAACCGCCGGTAGGCCGGGTCGGCGAGGATCGAGGCGATCGGGTCGACGTACCTGGTGCGGTACTGGTCGAGGCCGTCCGCCGCGATGGTGAAGTCGCCGGTGCTGGCGTACCGCAGGCAGTTGCGGTCGGGCAGGTCGTTCAGCACGATCTGGATGGTGAGCGGCGTCGCGCCGTTCGCGGCGTCCTGCCGCACCGCCTCGTCGAGGTGTGCCCGCAGCCCCGGTATCGAGGAGGTGCCCGCGATGCGGGACACCCGGTCCAGCCACACACCGGTCGAGGTCCGCGCCACCGCCGCCCCGCCGGGCTCACCCGCCGCCGCGGCCGACCATGTGGGGTCGACGTACCCGTCGGCCCCGGCGTACGGGTTGTCGACCCGCGCGGGATCCGGTGTGGGGGTGGGACTTGGTGTGGGCGTCGGGGTCGGGGTGGGGGTGGGACTAGGTGTGGGCGTCGGGGTCGGGGTGGGCGTCGGGGTCACCGGCGGGTTGGAACCGAGGCAGCCGACGCCGTTCAGCAGGAACAGCGCGGGCGGCGGGTTCGTGCCGGTGTACGACCCGTTGAAGCCCAGCGTGATCCGCTGCCCCTGGTCCAGCGTCCCGTTGTACGGCAGATTCACCGCCGTCACGTTCCTGCCCGACTGGCTCCACGTCGCGTACCACCCGTTGTCCACCCGCTGGTCTCCTGGCCAGGTGAACGTCAGCCGCCACGAGGTGATCCGCGAGGCCATGTTCTCGATGGTGACGCTCGCCCCGAACCGTCCGCTGCTGTCCCAGGTCTTCGCATACGTCACCCGGCACGTGGCCGGCGGCATCGCCGCAAGCGCGGGCATGGCCACCGCCACCACCGCGCACGCCACCATTCCCGCGACCATCGCCAAGGTCCCTCGGTACCGCGTCCTCCACCGCACCACCACGTTGTGCCTCCTCACGACCGGGCCACGGAAAACCCCCAAGGCAGAGAAGGGGGGCGACCACCACGATTCGCCGATCCCGTACGCCTGTACACCGCGCACCCGGCCGCGAGGCCCCGGCGGCCCGCCCGCCGGCCGCGATCAGCCCTCCTAGCTCGGTGAAGACACCATCACCGCCCCCGCCACCCGCCCGCCCCCCTGAAAGCTTCAGCCCTTCGCCCGTCCGGCGAGGTGGTCCCGCAGGTCGGCGTGGCGGAACTGGCAGACCGGGCCGACCACGCGGGCAGCCCCACCTGGTGCGCGTCGTCCAGGAACCGCATCAGGTTCTTCAGACACTCCGCACGCGCGGCCAGATGCCTGGATCCCCCTGCACGGCAACGCAAGCCGCAACCTGTCATGAGCGACCGTGGTGACCTCTCGTCACCATGGCTAATGGCACGCTAAGGGCGAGACGATGAGGTGGGTCGCGTCGCTCCGGCCGACTCCTACGACGGGGGGTGTAGTCGCGGGGACATCAGTGAGACGACGCGAAACAGCGGGAGGATTGAAACGCTGTCGTCATGCATATGAGGTTTCTCATTGCTGATCGTGGCCGCCGCCGTAGTCTCCCTGCCAGGGACAACGCATGCGCAGGCGTCGGGTGATCCCCTAAAGGCCACCGTGCATACCACCGAGGGCATCCTGGAGGGTGTCGTCACCTCAGACGTCCGGTCTTTCTCCGGCATCCCCTACGCCGCGCCGCCGACCGGCGCGCGGCGCTGGCAACCCCCGGGCCGCGCTCCGGTGTGGACGGGAGTGCGCGACGCCACCGAACCCGGCAACCCCTGTCCCCAGCTCGACGGCAGCACCCCCGGCTTGCCACCCAAGGTGGTCGGTAACGAGAACTGCCTCTTCCTCAACGTCACCACGCCCGCTGCGCGCTTCTCCGGGCCGCTTCCCGTCATGGTCTGGATCCACGGCGGAGGGTTCGTGCAGGGCGTGGCCAGCGACTACGACCCGACTGACCACGCGGGGGAAGGTCATCACGGTGGCCCTCAACTACCGGCTGGGAGCTCTGGGCTACCTGGCCCATCCCGACCTGCGTGACCCGTACGCGGGCAACTACGCGCTTGCGGACCAGCAGGCCGCGCTGCGCTGGGTGAAGAACAACATCGCGGCCTTCGGTGGTGACCCGCCAACGTCACGATCTTCGGCGAGTCGGCCGGCGGCTTCAGCGTGTGCGCCCATCTCGTGGCGCCGGGCTCACGAGGGCTGTTCCAGAAGGCGATCGCGCAGAGCGGTCCCTGCGGCAACGATTTCGTCACCCTCAAGGAGGCCCGTGCACGGGCCACGAAGATCGCCTCCGACCTCGGGTGTACGACGCAGGTGCCGACCTGCCTGCGGGTAAAGCTTGTGGCGGATCTGCTCCCCATCGGCTCTGACCGGGTTTTCACCGCGACCGCCCGCATCGGCGACATGCCCTGGATCTTCACCGCGGGCACGCCCGCGCTTCCGCTGCAGCCGCTAGACGCGCTGCGCCGCGTGCACACCGCGCGGGTGCCGCTGATCCAGGGCGGCACCCATGATGAAATGCGTTTCTTCGTCGCCGTGCAGTTCGACGCACAGGGTCTGCCCGTAACGGCGCAGCAATACCTGCAGATCCTCGTCGACCTCATGGGCGACGACGCCGGAGCCGTGCTCGATCGCTATCCGCTCGGCCGCTTCGCCACGCCCAGCCTCGCGCTGGCCACCGTCCTGAGCGACTGGGGCCGTAAGCTCGGCGCCTGCTCCCAGCTTCCGGCCGCCGAGGCGGCGGCCCGCCATATGCCGGTATACGAATTCGAGTTCGCGGAAGACTCCGGACAGCAGATCGTCGGCCTCCCGCTCGGCGCCGCGCACGGCACCGACGTGCCCTTCCTCCTGGACGGCGCAGGCGCGCCGCCCACCACCCCTGCGAAGCAGGAGCTGTCACGCGGCATGATCGCCTACTGGACGCGCTTCGCCGCGACCGGCAATCCCAACGGTCCCGGGCTGCCGCGTTGGCCGGCCTATCGCTCCGGTGGTGGCGCCACGCTGTCGCTCGCTTCCGGGCCGGACGGCATTCGGCCGGTGGACCTCGCCACCGAGCATGACTGTGGTGGGTGCTCCTCAAGTTCCTGCTCACCGCTGGCGGTACCCTCCTGGCCCTGTTCGTCCTTGTGCCCACCCTCGAAGACGCTGCCGCCACGGCGCTCGCCGGTCGAGCTCTCGCTGACCCGTTCGCGCTGGTCAAGGATTCCGGAGGTGCGTGCGGCGTGCTGATCGTGACCGTCGTGCTCAGCTCCTTCAAGCCGTTCGGCCGACTGCCCTGGATGCTCGTCCGGAAGGCAGGACACCTGACGTAAGCGACACGATCTTGCGGCTTGATGCCTTCTGCTGGACGAGGCGGAGCAGGGGGACATGGTCCTCGGTGACGGCGCACCGACCGACCACATGACACCCGTCCCGGCCCTCGGCGGGCGTCGGCTTCGTGCCAATGGAAACCTCACCCGGTCCGGTGCAGATCCGCGCGGCCCACGTCTGCGACGACATTCGAGTCATGGCCGCCGCGTCACAGGTCAGGGCGATGCCTGGTGACGGCAGTGGGTAAGACGAAATGACGCCAGAAAAGATCAAGGCGAAGCGTTGGGTTATGGGCGGAGTCGGCTGGTCTGGAGGTCGTAGCAGACGAGGCCATGTTCGTGTGGATGCTGAGCGGCGAGTGCCGATGCCTCGTCCGCTGGTCATCACCGTCGCCTGTCAGCAGCCCCACCACGTCGACCCACGCCACGACATCCTGATCGCCTTGACCATCGGCGAACTACGCAGGCTCGCGGCCGGCATCGCCCCGGTCACGCCCGCGGCGGCCACCGCCATCCGCTGGTCACTGTGGCGACGACACCACCAAGCCACCGCCAGACGCAGCCACTACAAACGCCGCGACGCCACCACCAGCACATAGATCACGAGTGCCGCTGCCGTACCAACCGGCGAAAGGCAATAGTTTTGCGCCACGCACCCGGACCAGCTAAGTGGAGCCCCGTCGAGGCCCGAGTGGTACGGGCACGGTTCTGATACGACCGCCGCAGCAGGTTCGACTCCTGCCGACGGGACCATGCCCCTGTAGCTCAATGGATGAACACCCGGCTACGAACCGGGCGGCATGCAGGTTCGACTCCTGTCAGGGGTACGCAGTCGGGTCGTGGCGCAGCCGAGTCAACACGCTTCGTCGGGACCGAACCAGGGTTATCCCTCTGTCAACGACGCCTTACGGCTCGCACAATGATTGCGACGACGATTGCGCCGTCCACGTGCCGGGGACAAATCGGAGGCGTTTCATGGCCGCCAGTGATGACCACCACGCCGCGCTCGATCAACGGACGGGGCCCTTCGACACACTGACCGCGGCGCTCGGGGGCCTGTTCGTCGGGCACTGTCTGGGCTCCGTGGCCAGGTTCAGCGTCGCCGACGCGCTCGACGACACGCCGCGGACGGCCCAGGAGCTGGCCGAAGTCACCGGGGCGAATCCCGAGGCCCTCGGTCGTGTGCTTCGCCTCCTCGCTGCCCATGGCGTCTTCGCGGCCGGCGACGACGGCTTCACCCACACCGGCGCGTCGCGAATGCTCCGTTCCGACCATCCCCAGTCTTGGCGTGACTTCGTGGCAACATTCGGAACCGAACGTACTGCAAAGCACCTGGGTTACTTCGACTACTCACTCCAGACTGGACTCCCGGCCACGAACAAGCTGAATCCGGACGGGTTCTTCGCCATCCTTCAGAGTGATCCCGAGGCGGGCCGGGTCTTCGACGCCGCGATGGTCTCAAAGGCGCGTATCCAGGTCGCGAGTGTCCTGGCCGCCTACGACTTCTCGGACTGCGGAACGATCGCCGACATCGGCGGCGGCCAAGGACACCTACTGCGGGCGGTGGTGGACGCGGCCGAGCGAACCACGGGGATCCTTTTCGACCTGCCCCCGGTGATCGAGCGTGCCGCGGAGATCGCCTCCGATCGGCTCACGCTGCAAGCCGGCGACTTCTTCAAGGACCCGCTGCCGGTGTGCGACACCTACATGCTCATGGACGTGATCCACGACTGGGACGTCGAGCGGGCCACGGCGATCCTGGCCGCCGTACGGAAGGCCGCTCCGCCGCATGCGCGGCTGTTGTTGGTGGAGGGCGTCATCCCCGACGACCCTGGGCCCGACTGGGTCAAAGCCATGGACATCATGATGCTCATCCACACCGGGGGCAGGCAACGCACCCGCAGCGAACACGAGTCGCTGTTGCAGACCTGCGGTTTCCGGCTCGAGCGGGTCGTTGCGACGACATCGGATGTGTCGATCCTCGAGGCGGTGTGTGCCTGACCGGGCACTGAGTTCGGGTCCGCGTCGAGCGGGATCCTGGCCGATCCCTCGGGAGGGTCGAAAACAGCCAGATCGGGGTGTTCCTCGGCTACGCCTGCGCGGCGGGTCGGGCGCTGCTGGATGTCCGGCTCTACCTGCCGCGGTCCTGGGTCGCCGACCGGGCCGGTGTGCGGCCGCCGGTATCCCCGCCGATATCGAGTTCGCGACCAAGCCGCAACTGGCGTTGCAGATGATCGCCGCGGCGCTGCGTGCGGGTATCACCACCACCACCACCACCACCACCGCTCCGACCCGGCCACCAGCACATAGATCACAAGCGCCGCTGCCGTAGTATGTGCGACCAACTTCGGCCTGCAGCTTCGTGCGGCCGACCGCTGAGCGGCACGCCACCGGGCAGATCACCATGCGAGGTCAGTTGCGGTGATGCTTTCCGCGCGGCGCCTGCTGAGTGCATCCGGCACCATCGGTGATGGTTACGGACCCGGCGTGATGGCGATTTGTCTGTAACCCGTTGCGACCTGCCTTCTGCTCAACGGCCGCAGTGATTCGGCCATTCGGGAGCCGGCTCAGGTCAGGGAGCGGCCGACCGGAACTAGAGCGGGAAAGTCAGCGTGGCGGGCGTCCCGGGGAGAGTCCGGTCGCGTGCCGCCCGGTGGGCTATTCCTCCACCTTGCGTTGCTTCTCGACTTCGTCGTACATGTCCGCGCACTGCTTTGTGCTCATGTCACCGGGCGCGCACAGGCGGACGTCCAAGGCGAAGTCGACGGTGCGTTGCCGGCCCGCCGAGGTGTAGGTGAGGCGGATGCCTTCGGCGTGTGCGGAGGCGTCGCCGCTTTTCCCGTACTGGAGGCCGAGTTCCGTGAGCGGGCCGTCCTGCTCGCAGGCGGTGGTCACGTCGGGGTTGCGGGCGGGAAAACCGATCGCTGTCAAGGACTCTTCCGCGTTGCCGACCATGTCGGGGCCCTGGGGGCGGGACGAGAACGTCTGCAGCACGATGCCACCGCGCGGCCGTAACAAGTCGATTCTCTCGATGGTCACCGTGCCCGGCCGGTCCAGGCACATGATCCACCCACCCAGCGAGTAGGGCCGTCCAGCCACGATGTCAGGCAGCACCACCCCGATCCTGGCCGTCTCCCCCGTCTCCGGATCCTCGCCGACGAGGAGCCGGGGGCCCTCACCCGCGCAACCGGCCAGTGTGACCGCGACCACGACGGTCAGCAGGATCACGCGAGTGAGGGCGTACACGGGGACTCCTCAGTACTTGTGGGCTTCGGCGATACGTGAGTTGGGATTGCCCCAGCCCTCTCGGCTGTTGCCGCACAACAAGGTCTTCTTGGTGACGGTCCAGCTGATGGACGAGGAAGTGGCCCTGTGAGTCGGCCTTGGCCACGCCGATCGTGTGCATCGGCACTTCGGCCCCCTCGGCCAGACCGCCGAGGACATCATCCTTGGGCCAGGCCATCGGGACCACGTCGGCGCCGGGCATCACCTGGCCGTCGACAGTGGCCACACCGGTGACGGCGCTCTCGGGAATGGTGCCGTCGGGTCTGGTGGGAGGGGTGTAGTCCGATCAGCTTGGGCCCTTTGGCCGGATCGCCGTTCTCCGAGGACCGGTACATGCGCCAGTTGGTGACGTCACTCTCATTGGCCGCACGAAGCTGCAGGCCGAAGTTGGTCGCACCGCCGGCCCAGTCCTGAACGATGTCCTCGATCGAGTAGAACATCTCGGCCTCGGCACACGACGGGTCTCCGGCGCCGCGTGCCAGGGTGACGGCGTTCGTGCCGGTGGTGGCCGGCTGAGCGCTGAGCTGAAGCATCGACGGGCTCCAGGCGCTGGTGACCCGGCGGACCTGGATGCCCGAGGCGACCGTCACGCCGCAGCCGTCCGCACGGACGTTATCGAGGATCGCGGCCACGGACGGACCGAGAGACGTATCCTGCGTGCGGCTCCGCCGATGGGATCGACTTCCCGGCGCTGTCCAGGTGCTGCGCATCATTCGCTATCGCGAGGTCTGGACGGTTCGCATGCGCATTCGGGCGTAACCTGATGATCGAATTGCCGACCCCTCGGAAGACCGAAGCCACATGACCAGGTCGATTAGGTACATCCTCGCTGCCTTCTCAGCTTTGTTGACCCTGATAATCACCGGAGCATCTACACCCCTCAGCCACGAATGGGACCGCGTATATGCCGACTACACGGTCACAGAAATGGAGTCGACCGCCCCCTGAGGAACCGGGGTCTGCCAGTGATAAGACCGTACAGTCTCGCCATCGGCGGAGACGATAGGACGGTGCGGATCTGGAATGCAGCGCTCACCGGCGTCCAGCAGTCACAACCGGAAATCAGGCAAACGCGTAGGGTAATGGCGATGGTGCTGGTACCGGGTCAGGACGGCTGCCCCGCGCTCGGCACCAGCGGCGGCGATGGGACGGTCTGAATCTGCGATAGGTAACAATTCAGCCGGGTGACGATCAACTGCGACATCGCGGGGGCGATCGCCGGGGCGGCGCTGGCCAACGCGATGTTCGACCTGCCGCTGGCGTCTTGATCGGCTCACGACCGCTTCGCCTCCTATCTGTAGCCCGCCCAGACCCACATCGCCTTGATCGTCTTCTACGGTCTACTGCCATCCACGGGACGCTGTTAGGGCCTGTATCGAAAGCGCCGGTCACAGCCACCCGTGGCTCTGAGGCAGGGGTAAACCGCTACCTCAACGGTGGATGTGGTGAGTACGGTGTGGCTGTGGCCGGTGATCGCGTGCAGCGGCGGCTCACGGAGACAGACGCGCGGACGCGAAGGAGCGAATGGTGCGAGGCGCTGTACTGCGAGGGGTGATTCTGGACTGTGCCGACCCGCAGACGCTGGCGGACTTCTACGGTGCACTGACCGGGATGCGCGAACTCTTCAGTACGGACGAGTTCGTCGCTCTGACGGACGACTCCGGCTGTGATCTGGGATTCCAGAGGGTTGACGGATACCGGGCTCCGCAGTGGCCGGGTCAGGACGTGCCACAACAGTTTCACCTGGATTTCCGCGTTGACGACCTCGATGCGATGGAAGAGCTGGCCCTGGAACTCGGCGCGGCCAAACCGGACCATCAGCCCGGCGACGGACGCTGGCGGGTACTCCTGGATCCGGCCGGCCACCCCTTCTGCCTGACGTCTTCCTGACATCACCGGCGTTGACAGGTATCCCCGTCAGACGCCGTAGCGCTCAGGCTTGGGCGAGCGCCTCACTGTCGGCCGCCTCGGCTTGTCCGGCCTCGGGCCACTCTGCCCGGGTGCGCGCGTGGATCACGGGAGCGCGGGGCGCTCTGCGGGTGCGACGACCGTCCACGAGATCACCTGTCCGATGGGGAGGGGCGGAGCCAGCGTAGACAGTCCGCAGTCGCGTCGTCCGAATGGATCACCGTGGCTGGAGACCCCACGACAGCGACGCCACCCGCCGCGTCCACTACCGCAACCTGACCTCCTAAGAGGTCCTAACGCAGCGCCGTTCATAGTGGCTGTGTCGGCGCTGCGACAGCGTTCCGCAGGACGGGCACGGTGCCTCACTCGTCGCGGTGCTGGCACTGATCCGCACCGAGGCCCCGGAGCGGAACACCCGGTGGATGCGCATGCGGGCGAGGTGAGGAAAGAAGACGGCCACAAGTTCCTTGATCGACACACCCGCGATGGTCGCGACTGCCGAGCCGACTACTGGTGAGAACGCCCGAACCGTGACCTATCCGATCGATCCGACCGCGGAATGTGTGCCAGAGCCAACATTCGCGCGCCGTCGACACGCTTCGTATTCTGCGGGCGGGATGTCGCTGCAGGCGGTGTGCAGTCGGCGGTGGTTGTACCAGTCGAGGTACTCCAGCGTGGCCAACTCGACATCGTGTTCGGCATGATACCGGGCACGACGTTCAGTGAGCACTGCCACAGCCCGGTACGCGACCGGGCCGAACATGATCCGACGGCCGACTGTTCCGCATCTCTAAAGGAAAGCCGTTCTCCTCCTCGGCGTACTCGGGCGTCTGGCAGCAGGCACGGCGATTGGCGCTCACCGCTGAACAGGTGGCGTCGCCCTTGGCGGCTCGACCGTACGATCTGCGTCATGCCGCGCGGTGTCGTTGTGGCTCAACGCCGGTGTTCCGGCTACCGAGGTGGCCAAGCGTGCCGGCCACAGTGTTGACGTCCTGCTGCGGGTCTACGCCAAGTGCATAGAGGGTCAGCAGGCTCGCGCGAACAACAAGATCTCGGAAGCGCACAACGGCTGATCCACATCGCTACTCCACGGACCCCGGGTCATCCCGGGGTCTTTTGCATTGCAGGGACTGAGCTGGGAAAACGAGCAAAGATCCATCCCGCGTATATCCCGCGACGGCTGACATACGGCTGCACACGGCGGCCTACGACTGCGCAGGATCGCGAAGGGGCCGGGGAGAAAGCCCAGCTAGGGGCCTGTTTTGGCTGGTTGGGTGGTGCCCCCGGCAGGATTCGAACCTGCGGCACCCGCTTTAGGAGAGCGTAGTCTGGAACGCAAAGGCACGTGGATTGACCTGCTGAAGTACGGCGGTGGCCTTGTAGGCAGTGCTTGATCATCCCGCGTATGTCCCAGGCTTTCAAGTCATGCACGCGGTGTTGGTGTTCTGATGTAGAGAGGCATGACGACCGAGGTCGAATGCCCTGCCGTACTCCTTGAGGGGCCACGGTGATGCCGGACAGCCGCCTTATGGGTGTAGCTTATGTGACTGCTTGGGATGAAAAGGACTCATTGGGCACTTCGGGGGGTGGCCGGTAGCCGAGCGACGAGTGCAGGCGTCGCCGGTTGTAGAACCCTTCGATGTAGCGGATGACCTGCCGTTTCGCTGTGGCTCAGGTGGTGAAGACGAAGCGGCGGAGCCATTCGTTCTTGATGGCGGCGAAGAGCGACTCGGCCATTGCGTTGTCGTAGCAGATTCCGGTGCGGCCGACCGAGCGGCGGATGTGCAGGCCGATCAGGAAGCGGCCGAATCATCTGAGGTGTTGCGACGACCAGTTAAATCCGCCGCCGCTTTTTCAAGAACGCCAGCTTCTCGCGCAGCTCGGCGTTCTCCCGCTCCAACTCCCGGATCCGGGCTCGCTTCGGTCCGGAGACCGGCTGCTCGGCTTGGCCGTGCACGATCCGATGCCGATTCACCCAGCTGCCTAGGGCTGGCGTTGATCCCGAACTCCCGGGCCGCCGCGACCGTGTGATCGCCCTCCAGCACCATGCGGACGGCTTCTTCCTTGAACTCGGCTGAGAACTGCCTGCGACGCCTTGTCACGTACTTACCTCTTCCGGACTTCTGTCACCTTATGTAGTCGACTGTCCGAAATCTGCTAGGCACCTAACCTGAAAGGTGAAGTTGTTCTGGCTGTGTTGCTGTGTGGGCGTTCGTTTCTTCTAAAGTCATTGTGAGTGTGTGGCCGCTGATACATAGGGGGACGGCATGGCGCGTCTGGTGGGTGTGCACGGAGTCGGCAAGCAGTTGCTCGGTGAGGAGATGCTGCTGAGAGATTGGTGCCCAGCGCTTCTCGACGGGCTGCGGCGGGTCGGCGGCCCTGCCCTGAGGCTTGAGGACGTGATGATGGGTTTTTACGGGGATCTGTTTCGTCCAACAGGTTCAACGCTGACCGTTGGCGACCCGCTGTATACGGCCGTCGATGTGGAGGAAGGCTTTGAACAAGACATGCTGCTGGCCTGGTGGGAAGCTGCTGCGGCGATAGATGAGCATGTGGTGCCTCCGCAAGGGGACACGCTGGCGCGGACGCCGCGCTCGGTGCAGGCCGCGCTGAGGGCATTGAGTCGGTCGCGATTCTTCTCTGGGGTCGCGTTGCGGGCGTTGGTGTTCGATCTCAAGCAGACCCGCCGGTACCTGCACGAGCCAGCACTGCGACAGGCAGCGCAGGAACGGGTGGCAGCGCTGATAGGTGATGACACCCAGGTGGTAGTAGCGCATTCGTTGGGATCGGTGGTGGCCTATGAGACTTTGTGTGCGCTAGGTACGCATAAAGTGCAGGCGCTCGTGACGTTGGGGTCTCCGCTGGGAATCCGTATGGTTTTTGATCGGTTGCAGCCGACACCGGATCCGCTAGGCGCGTGGCCGGGCGGAGACGACCTGACGTGGACGAACCTGGCCGACCATGGTGATGTGGTCGCCTTGGTGAAGGATCTGCGTGCCTGTTTCGGCAAGCGAGTACACGGGATGGTCGTGCACAATGGCAGCCATGCCCATGACGCCACGGCCTACCTGACCGATGCTGCCACTGGCCGCGCGATCGCCGAAGGCCTAAATGGCCGCTGAGTTATCTGGTGGGGCCGGTCCTCGCCGGTATCTGATCGCCACCGCCGTCGCCCGCTACCCAAAGGCGTCGGCGGATCTGGGGTGGGACCGTCCTGATCTAGTCGCGGCCCGTGACCGCGTTGTGGATCTGTTCACCAAGCGACTGGGGTACCAGCACCTTACCAATGTGGGCTTGGACCCCACCAAGGATCAGCTCACCCAGCAACTGCGGGCTGTATGCAGATCGGCCGACCGTCGTCCGGACGATCTGCTCGCCGTGTACATCGCCGGGCACGGAGAGATCCTTGAGGATGGCGAGCATGTGCTGCTCACCTCTGATACCGACCCGGACGACATCGATGATGCGCTGCCGACGGTGATCCTGGCTCACAAGATGCTGCGCGGTACGAGGATACGGCGGCTGTTGCTGCTGCTGGACACCTGCTACTCCGGTCGGGGTGGTAACGAGATCGCCGCCTCAGCGCTAGCCCAGTTGAATCAGCAGTGGGGAGGGGAGCCCTGGCCAGGGTTCGTGGTGATCTCCTCCGCCCAACCCCATGAGCAGGCTCAGACTGGCGCCTTCCCACATCTGCTGGAGCAGGCGATATCCAGCCTCGTGACCGCTGGTCACGGGCCTCATGCGCTGCCTTTGGACAGCCTGGTGCACCAGATGAATAGCCACCCTGACCGGCCCGGTCACCAGCGGATTGGTCTAGCTCAGATCGGGCTGATGGGTCAGGTTCCCCCGTTTCTTCCTAACCCTCGCCACGACGGACGGCTGACTGAGGTCGATCTCGCTGTGCAGCAGGCTGTGCTCTGGAAAGAGCAGGCCGATCGCCGAGAAGTCGAGTTCCGTACCCGGCTGCTGGTACGAGCTATGGCAAGCGGTGACCCCGACCGCCTGGAGTGGTGGTTTTCCGGCCGTCGTCAGGCACTGGCTGACATCACTGCCTGGTTGCGGAATACTTCGATACCGGTGCTGGCAGTTACCGCTGGCCCTGGCTCAGGCAAAACCGCCGTGCTCGGGTTAATTGCCACGCTGACCCAACCCGAACGCCGCCGCACCGTCCCGATTCGCAGCATCGGTTTGGACCCGACACTCCTGCCATCTGTAGGAGAAGTTGATGTGGCTATATACGCACAGAATCTGACCAATGAGCAGGTTCTGCAGGCCATCTGCGCTGCCGGCCGTATCCATGCCGACACTGTCGGAGAACTTCTTGCCGCTCTCGCTACTCGTGTACAACAGCAAGGGGGACCAGTGACCGTCCTGGTTGATGCGGTAGATGAGGCCGCCACCCCCGACAGTCTCTGTGCCCGTATCTTGCGTCCGTTGATTGAGCATGCAAGCGGCCGGCTCCGGCTTCTGCTGGGCACCCGTCCACACCTGCTGGACGCGCTGGGTATGCGCCGGAGTGACCAGATCGACTTGGATGCTGACCGTTATGCTGACCCTGAAGCGCTACGGGCCTATACCATTCGCAACCTGATCGATGCCGATCCTAACTCTCCTTATCAAACCTGCTCTCGCCAGCTTCTAGTTGAGATCGCCGAACAGGTTGCTGCAGCCGCTGACCAGTCCTTTTTAGTCGCTCGGATCACTGCTAGTACTCTGGCCGCCACCTCGCGGTTGCCCAATCCTGGCGACTCGGCCTGGCGAGCTGGCCTGCCCCGACAGGCTGGCGAGGCCATGCAAGCCGACCTTAGGCTGCGCCTGGGGCACGATGCGATACGTGCGGCCGACCTATTGCGCCCGCTAGCTTTTGCTGAAGGCCAGGGATTGCCGTGGGAAGATGTGTGGGCACCACTAGCTGGAGCTTTGTCTGGGCAAAACTACACGGACGAGGATCTGTTGTGGCTCCGCCGCACCGCAGGTGCCTATGTCGTGGAGGCCATCGAAGCTGACCGCTCGGCTTACCGCCTCTATCACCAAGCTCTTGTCGACCACCTGCGCCAGCAGACTCCCCCGGCCGAGGCCCACGCAGCCTTTGTCCGCACCTTGCTTCACCGCATTCCTTATGCCCTAGACGGCAGTCGCGATTGGAGTCGTGCCCACCCATATACACGGCATTACTTGGCTGCCCACGCCGCGCACAGTGGGCTACTCGGTGATCTTATTGGCGACCTCGAATACCTCGTCCATGCCGACCCAGATGCGCTCGTGGCTCGTCTGGGAACGGTAGAATCCGATGCAGAATTGCCAGTTGCGATCTACAGAACATCTATCGGCATTCATCGCCACGGCGACACGGATATGCGTCGTCAGACTCTTGCCCTAGATGCTGCTCGCTACAACGCCACATCTATTCTGGCCGCGCTTAACAGTAAAGCCGTTAAGCATGCCTGGAAGCCTTTACATGCTACAGGCGGCCGACTATCTCCAGCCATACTAAATACGTTGGATTGTCACGACGCCGTGAATGCGGTGGCGTGCACCGTCCTGGACGGCCGAGCTGTCGCTGTCACTGGCTCTGATGATGCCACGGTGCGGGTGTGGGATCTGGCTACGGGACGTCCTGTCGGGGAACCTCTTTCTGGTCACATCAGGGCTGTGAATGCGGTGGCGTGCACCGTTCTGGACGGCCGAGCTGTCGCTGTCACTGGCTCTGATGATGCCACGGTGCGGGTGTGGGATCTGGCTACGGGACGTCCTGTCGGGGAACCTCTTTCTGGTCACATCAGGGCTGTGAATGCGGTGGCGTGCACCGTCCTGGACGGCCGACCTGTCACCATTACCGGTTCTGGTTCGTGGTTTGAAGACAACACGGTGCGGATCTGGGACTTGACTACCGGACGCCCCGTTGGTCAGGCCCTTCTAGGCCACAACGCGACCGTGAATACGGTGGCGTACGCCACGTTGGACGGCCGGCCTATCGTCATCAGCGGCTCGGATGATGCCACGGTCCGAATCTGGAGGTTGGCCACCGGACGTCCCGTTGGCCGACCTATAGTCGGCCACATCGGTGACGTTCAGGCGGTAGCCTGCACAACACTCCACGGCGGACCTGTGGCCGTCACCGGCTCCTCTTCATTTGAAGACGACGGCAACACGCTGCGAATGTGGGATCTGACTACTGGGCGTCCCGTCGGTCGACCCTTCATGGGGGACGTTGGTGCTGTCCACGCGGTGGCTTGCACGGTGCTCAATGGCCGCCCTGTCGTGGTCGCTGGGTGTAGTTCATTTGAACTCGATGACGACGTGGTTCGGGTGTGGGATCTGGCCACGGGGCTTCCCATCGGGCAACCTCTTACCGGCCACAACGGTCTCATAAATGCGGTGGCGTGCATCATGCTGAATGGTCGACCTGTCGCTGTCACCGGCTCCGGTGATGCCACGGTGCGGGTCTGGGATCTAACTACCGGGCGTCTCGTCGGGCAACCCCTCATCGGCCACACCAGCACCGTGTATGCGGTGGCGTGCACCGTCTTAGACGGCCGACCTGTCGCTATCACCGGCTCCGGTTTGCCGGGCTCCGAGGAAGACGACGACACGGTGCGAGTCTGGGATCTGACTACCGGGCGTCTCGTCGGGCAACCCCTCATCGGCCACACCAGCACCGTGTATGCGGTGGCGTGCACCGTCTTGGACGGCCGGTCCGTCGCTGTCAGCGGCTCTGAGGATGCCACCACTCGGGTCTGGGACTTGGCCACCGGACGTCTCGTCGGCCAACTTCCGACTGGCCATACCGGCGCGGTCCATACGGTGGCATGCGCCATATTGGACGGCTTTCCTGTCGTTGTCACCGGCTCCGCGGATTCCACGGTCCGAATCACGGAATTAGTGCACCTGCGTTGTAGGGGAGTTATATACCTCCCAGCCGAGGCTTATGCTGTGGCAGTTACGGAGTCAGGACTAGTTGTCTCTTCTTTCGGGCGGGACCTTGCAACCTTTGGTCAGAACCTTTGATGCACCTAGCCCGGCCCGGCAAACAAGCGCAACTATAACCAACGGCATAAAATTATGGAGAGCGCGATGCGGCGAGAGTCGCACGCACGCCGGGTGCGGAGGGTGGACTGGAGAAACGGATCAGCCGCGAGGCTGACACCGCGCTTCGGCCCGACCCTCATAGTACGCGGGATAAACACACACTGGAGGAAAGCGGGCATGGATTAACCTTCTCTCGTCGGCTGCACAGCGGCAACGTCAGGTGTGGCTCGCATAGTTCGCTTGATCATCCCGCACATGTTCCGTGCAGGTGGAGGCGGCCACTACGTCATCCGGCGGCGGGCGTATCCGTACCGCAGGGCTACTAGGGCGTGTATCGGAAGTGCTGGGATCATTTAGGCCATGACAGCTGATTGGAATGGCATGGAGGTCGTCTTCCAGCGTGTCGGGGTCGACCGTATGGACGAGGTGCTGACCGTGCTCGATGAGGCGGCGGGATGGCTAAACGCACGTGGAATCGGCCAGTGGCCTGTGCGTTTTGAGACCGCATGGGTTGAGGAGGCCCTCTCTCGGGGCGAGACGTGGCTGGTGGCTACCGGGGACAAGGTGGCGGGGACAGTCACCATGGACTGGTCGGATCCGCTGTGGGCGGATGCCGACGGCGCGGCGGGATACGTGCACCGCATGGCCGTGCGTCGATGGGCGGCGGGGCTCGGGGCCTGCATTCTCAACTGGGCAGCCAATGCCGCACGGCAGCAGGGCGCCAACTCTCTGCGGCTGGACTGCGTGAAGTCCAATGATCGGCTGCGTGCCTACTACGAGGCCCACGGCTTCGCGCACCGCGGAGACGTGCCGGTGGGGGGTGCTCCTGGTCAGCGGCTGGAGGATGGTCCGGTCACCTGGGTAAGCCGCTATGAGTTTGCCCTGCCGCGGCGCGAGTCATAGCCACTCGTTGATGGCCGCGACAAGGACGGTGGCCTCGTACCGGACGGCGAGTTTCTCATAGCGGGTGGCTACCGCCCGGTGCCTCTTGAGGCGGTTGATCCCGCACTCCACCGCGTGGCGCTCGCGGTAGTCGACCTGGTCGAACTTCGGCGGCCGACCGCCGCGTGAGCCGCGCTTCTTGCGGTTGCGGACCTGGTCGGCCTTGTCTGGGATGGTGCTGCGGATCCCGCGCCGGCGTAGGTAGGCGCGGTTGTCGCGGGAGGCATACGCTTTGTCGGCGCGGACGCGGTCCGGCCGGGTGCGGGGCCTGCCCGGCCCAAGGCGGGGCACACGGATCTTCTTCAGGACGGGCTCGAACTGCGGGGAGTCCCCGCGCTGTCCGGCTGTGATCACGATCGACATCGGTTTCTGGCCCTGCTCGACGGCCAGGTGCAGCTTGGTGGTCAGGCCGCCGCGAGAGCGCCCGAGGCCATGGTCGTCCGGTTCGGTGGTGAGGCCGCCGGGCGGCTCTTTCTGCAGGTCCCCCTTTCCGCGCCCCGGCGGCGTGCTGGTGGGCCCGGCATACCGTGGAGTCGACGTTGATCTCCCAGGTGATCAGGTTCTTGGCGTCCGCCTGGGCCTGCAGGTCGGTAAAGATCCGGTGCCAGGTGCCGTCTCGTTGCCAGCGCCTGAACAAGTCGTACACCCGGCTCCAGGGCCCGTACCGCTCCGGGACGTCTCGCCACGGCGTCCCGGTGCGGGTCCGCCAGCGTATGCCGTCGATCAGCTGCCGCTTCGTCCACCTCGGGGGGCATCCCGGCCTGTTGCCTATGGGCAGCAGCGGCTCCAGGCGGGCCCACTGTGCATCCGTCAGATCTCCACGCGCCACGAGTCAAGATCGTCTCACGTCAAAGATCCACTTTCGATGCACGCCCTAGTCGCCGATCTTCCAGGACGGCCGGCGGACGAGGACATGCGCGACGTGCTGCGGACTCACCTGCTTCTGCCTGAGAACAGGCGCAGTGAACTGCCCGCGCGCCTCCTCTCGGTGCTCGCCTGGCTGGAAAAGGCGTCGCTGCCTCTGGTCGACCTACAGGAACCCCGGGTGGCGCGGGCCGCGCTGGACGCGATCATGGTGACCTTCGATGGCAATGAGGCCGCGGCCAACACGGTGCGTCGCAAGCGGGAGGTCCTGCATTCCTTGCTCGAACTCGCCGTGGAACAGAAGGAACTGCTCGCCAACCCGCTGCACGCGATCAAGTGGACTCCACCCAAGACCGCTGGCGCCGTCGACCCCCGTACCGTCGTCAATCCCGAACAGGCCCGTGCGCTGCTGGCGGCAGTCCCTGGTATCGGCCGGACCCGGGGCGGACGGCTGCACGGCATGTTCGCCTGCATGTACTACGCGGCCCTACGTCCGGAGGAAGCCTCGGGCCTGCGCCGCCAGAACTGCGACCTTCCCGAACAGGGTTGGGGCCTCCTGACGGTCGAAAAGGCCCGGCCACAGGCCAACAAGAGGTGGACCAACTCGGGGGAGACCCACGACTCCCGGGGCCTCAAGCACCGAGCCAAGGATGAAACCCGCCTGGTTCCCGTCCCTCCCGTCCTGGTCACGATTCTGCGGGAGCACATTGATCGCTACGGCGTCGCTCCCGACGGTCGTCTGTTCCGCACCGCCAAGGGGCGCCCGTTCTCCTCATCGGCGTACTCGGGCGTCTGGCAGCAGGCACGCCGGGTGGCCTTCACGGCGGAGCAGGCGGCCTCACCGCTGGCGGCTCGGCCGTACGACCTGCGGCATGCCGCTGTGTCGCTGTGGCTGAACGCCGGAGTACCGGCTACCGAGGTGGCTGAGCGGGCCGGCCACAGCGTGGACGTGCTGCTGCGGGTTTACGCCAAGTGCATCGAAGGGCAGCAGGCGCGGGCCAACGGCAAGATCTCTGAGGCGCTCGACGAATGATCCACAACTTCGCGCACCACGGCCCCGGGGCATCCCGGGGCCTTTCGTCTTCCCAGGGTGACCTGCGGAAACGCTGTCGGGACTGGTTCGTGCATGGTTAGCGATCATTGATCTATGGCTGCTTGGGATCAATCAGTAGCGATCAAGGCATGCCCTGGCGGGGGACGTAATGATCAGTCAGGTGAGTGCCCCCGACAGGATTCGAACCTGCGGCACCGCTTTATGAACGTGGGTGAAGCTGCCTGCTCGTATGAGGTGAGCTGCTGAAACGCTCTTAACAGTCTGTGGTGCTCGCATGATCGTCCCGTGCATGTCCCGTACTCGCGGAGACGGCCACCATGTCGTGGGGTGGTCAGGGCGCGCCCGGCCCCAGTGGATCGCACTGACGCTGTCCCGCACCCGGAAGCACGCGGCCTCATGCGTAGTCCCAGCAGCGGGTGTAGAGGCGCGGAATTCGAAACAACGACGTGGTTTCGGCGCCGCGCTGCTCGACGACGCGTTCCAGAAAGCCGAGGCGCTCCAAGAGGCGGACCTGGTCGCCGGTCTTGCCCTCGGCCGCATCGAACAGGTGTCCAACGTTTTCCAGGGTGAAGCTGGTCAGTTTGCCGGCTCTGCAGTTCAGCACAAATGTCGGCGCAACTTTGAAGTCGTTCACCACCTCAGAGAAGCTCAGCTCGGACACCTTTGTCATGGCCCGCTGCATGGCGTCGGCAGCAAAGAGTGGGACAGCGGTGACAGGGGCGTCGGAACGAACCGAGTGCTCCTGGGTCAAGTGCAGCAGCAGCACCGCCAAGCGTGGGGAGATGTCGCCGTTGCCGTTACGCAGTGAGTCGGTTAGCCACCGGTCGACGGCCTGGCCCTCGATCTGGGCTGGAAACAGCACCTCCAACGCCCCTCGTACCTCAGCGTCCTCGTCAGCGACATGCATGTGGGCCGCGAGAAACGCGAACGGCTGGTTGGCGAACGCCCTCCGGATCAGCATCCGCAGCCAGTCCTCCTCGGACCACTCCAGGGTCAGGGATCGGGAGACCAGCTTGTTCTTCTCCTGGATGTCGTACAGCTCGAACAGGTCCGTGCGCAGGAACAAGACCAGGTCGATGCCGTCCATCTGGGACACCCTGGCTTCGGCCTGCAGTAGCGCTTGCACCACAGCTTCCTGCCGTGGGCGGTCGTACTTGAAGGTCTCGTCGATACGGTCGAGCAGCACCATGACGCGCCGGTTCGCGTTCTTCAGCAGTTGATCTGTCTGATGCAGCATCTCTTCGATGTCGAGGATGGATCCGCCGGGCCGGGTGCCGGCGGGAAGTTCCGCCTCGAGGCTAACCGGTCCCACACCGAGTTTCAGAGTCGTTCCGCCCAGCAGGCGGCCAGCCGCACGCATAGCCCGCCGGGTGCGGCTGGGGGGCTTCGTAGGCAGGCCGAGCGCTACCCGCAGGTCGGTAGCGTTGCGGCGCTGTGCCTTGGGCGCATTGTCAGAAACGGCCGCGGCCACGACGCCGGAGATGATCACTAGCCAGGCTGCGCGTAGTGCATCTGCGTCTAGCCAAGCGTCCTTAGCGACGATACGGTGCAGCAGGTCGCCGGTGTTAGCGACCGCGAGGGTCTCGACGGCCTGGTCCTCGACAAGTTTGCGGAAGATGGCGCTTTTGCCTGACCCGCGGTCGCCGATGATGATCGATTTCTGCTGTTGCAGGATCCGGTCCGCGCTGTGCCGCTCGACGAAACTCGCGTCGAGCAGGTCGTCCCGCTCGGCTTCCTCTGCGCCGAACCTGAGCTCGGCAAGCTGGAAGGGGCGATCGAAGATCCGCGTGACCACGAACTCCTGGATGGAGGTGTGAATGAACGCGACCGTCCCTGCCTGGTGGTCGACGGTGAGCAGGCCTAGTACCGGCATGTAATTGAGCACGTCGCGGACGTGACGCTCCGGAATATGCAGTTTCCCGGCCAATGCCGACATCCGGTCCCGGCCACCGGCGAGCGCCACTTCCACCAGAATGCGATCGAGCATGGCCGGGTTCTGGGAACTGCCGACGGCGTTGCCGATCAGCAGTCCGATTAGGCCCTGCAGGCCGTTCGCTGACACCGCACTGGCTGCCGCGGGGAGTTGTGCAACGCGTGCCGCCAGCCTGAGTACCAGCGGATTGCCATTCGCCACCGTGATGACAAGACGGGTGGCGTCCAGCGGGAGATCCGGCGCGAGTTCCGCCAGCATGTCGAGCATGTCGGTCTCGGTGAGGGGCCCGAGCTGCAGCACGTCAAACCCCGCGAACCGGCGGACTTCGACACCGGAGACCGGACGCGACGCTACGACGATCCACCAGCCCCGCAGGGCGCGGCTCAGTTCCTCGACGGCGGCGGCCATGCGCTGCGGGTAGGGTGACTCGTCGAGTGCATCGAGGAGGAGCACGGGCGCTTGCAGCCGCTCGGCCGCCAGGTTGAGCATGGCAGCGTTCTGCCCGAACGACGATCGCGCCGATCCGCGAATCATCCTTCCTTCAGCGTCTAGGTCGCCCGCCACGCCGGGCGGGAGTTCGCCCAGGATTCGCGCGCCCAGATCGTCGTCGGATGGGTCGAAGAACAGTTTGACGGCGACAACCGCCCGGCCTTGTCGCTGCAACTCCGCGGCGAGCTGATGGAGCAACACAGTTTTGCCAGCCGCTGGACCGCCGAGCACGAAGACGCCCACCCGGTGCGGGCTGTCAAGGCGACGCAGAAGGTCGGTGAGTTCGCGGCGCGGAAAGTATGCCTCCATGCAGACACACGGTAAGAGGCCTTCTGATGGCTGTCATCCGTGTAAGCCAGCTGAGACTGCAATTCACGGCATGACGCCACCTGACAGGTCATGGTGCTGCCTCAGGACACTTGAGACCTATCAACTATGGAGTGCTGAAGCCACGTCGGCGGCGCCCCGTCCTCTCCGGTCCTTACGTTCCTAGCCAGGCACCTGGGCGAGACGCTCGACGGTGCCGGCGCAACTGTCGCAGACCGGCTCTCTTCATTGGCGTACTCGGGCGTCTGGCAGCAGGCACGCCGGGTAGCCCTCACGGCGAAGCAGGCGGCTTCACCGCTGGCGGCTCGGCCGTACGACCCAGGGCATGCCGCTGTCTCGCTGTGGCTGAATGCTGGAGTCCCGGCTACCGAGGTGGCAGAGCGGGCCGGCCACAGCGTTGACGTGATGCTGCGGGTCTACGCTAAGTGTGTAGAGGGGCAGCAGGCGCGGGCCAACGGCAAGATCTCCGAAGCGCTCGCCGAATGATCCACAACTTTGCGCACCACGGCCCCAGGACATCCCGGGGCCTGTCGCGTTCCCGGGGCGACCTGGGGAAACGTTGGCAGGAGTGGTTCGCATATGGTTCGCGATCAATGACCTACGGCTGCATACGGCGGCCTACGGTTGCACTGGATGAACGAGAGGCGATCAAGGGACGCCCTGGTGGGGGACGTAATGACTGGTCAGGCGAGTGCCCCCGGCAGGATTCGAACCTGCGGCACCCGCTTTAGGAGAGCAGTGTCTCTCACTGCCCTATCTCCCTTTGACCTGCTGGAACGCCCCTGTTGCTGTGGTCCCGGCTCTTGATCATTGCCCGCATATTGGGTGTCTCGCCTATGACTGCTTCGCATGCCCTGGCGGCCGGCCGACGTTGCTGTCACCGTTGCCAGACCGTGCCGTCGTCAACCTCCATCGCCTGCAGGATCTCAATGGCTTCTAGTACGTCCGTGACCACGTGGTCGGCCTGGTGGTCGACACCGGGGCAGCCTCCTTGGTCGATCCAGATCGTTCGAAGGCCCGCGGTGCGTCCGCCGGCGATGTCGGCGGTGAGGTTGTCACCGATCACCCAACCGCCTCCGGCGAGGGTCAAGCCACACCGCTTGGCCGCGATCTCGAACAGAGCTACGTCAGGTTTCCGGGTGCCTTCGACTCCCGACAGCGCGTAGGCATCTACTGCCTCTGCCAATCCCGTCTGCTGGATCTTCCCCAATTGGTTGTCCGCCGTCCCATTGGTCACGATGGCCACCTGCCACCCCGACGCCCGTAGCCGTGCCACGCCGTCCAAGACTTCGGGCCGACAGCGCACGAGGTACGGCATACGCGTCCGGTAGCAGCGCCACAGCTCCTCGACCGGTTCAGGCAGCGTGAAGCGCTCACGGACCTTAGCGAAAAACACCTCACGGTGCGGAACGCCGTCCCGATCGAGAGCGACCAACCAGTCAACCGCTTCGGCTCCTAAGGCATGCTCGTCAGTGAACTCCTCAACCCATACCCCGAATGCCTCGTCAAGGTTCACAAGGGTGTTATCCAGATCGAAGAGGGCGAGTCGTTGCACAAGCTGATCTTACGAGGCTGCGTGTCTGAGACTGCCGATCCCCGATCGGTGTCTCTGCTGTGCCCGCTGCTCTACGGATTGAAAGCGGGGAGCAGATCGTCCGCAACCGTTTTGTCGTACACACGTTCTAATATGGTTCCATGATGGTCGGTGGGCTCAACATGCAAGGGTCGTGGACCGTTCAAGCCCGGATGTTCATCGTCTCCTATGTTCCACTTATCGCCATCTTCGCAGCTCGGAGTGCCCCTGCCTGGTGGTGGACGGCAGCTTTGTCCCTCCTCGCAGCCTTGGGCCTGTGGGATGGTTGGCGGTTGGTTAGAAGTGCTCGCAGAAGATCGAACGCGGTCATGGAGGTGACGTCTGTCGAAGATCAAGGGAGTGCCGTTTCGGGCTATCTCGCGACCTACCTACTTCCGTTCCTTACTGAGCTACCGAACGGCTGGGGGGACGGAATCGCCTACTTCCTGTACTTCGCGACGGCATTCGTGATCTACGCCAAGTCCAACCTCGCCGTCGTAAATCCCACCATCTACCTGCTGGGATGGCGAGTGCACAAGGTGGCATTAAATGGCTGCGAAACCCTTCTCGTATCACGCATACCGGTCAAAATCGGAGAAAAAGTGCAAGTTGCGCGTGCCCTAGGAGTGCACATAGTAGTTGATCATATGGCACCATTGAGAGGGTGATCCCCGATAGTGCAACCCCCTTCAGCAATGTCAGCTTCGACGGAACGCCACACCTCGTCCTGGGCCGGCGCAGCGGAAAGCGAGACATGGAGGCGGTAACCATTGACCTCCACGAGGATGTCCACGAGCCGCTCTGGGAGGTGTGCGTCAATGCCCTGGGGCGCATCACCAACGGACGTGCGCGTCCATACGAGCCCAATGCGCACCTAGAACCTACGGAGGAGTACTTCCTTTTAGACTTCGACGACATCCCCGAACAGCCGGATATTCCTTCACCTTCTCGGAAGGCAAAAGAGGCTGCATCAGAAGATGAGAACCCGGATCGCACAGCAGCGCTACTCCGCTCACTTCGGGATGTCGCCGTACTGGAGAGTTACAACCCACAGCGACTCCCCGAATTCACGCCGGTTCTCTACTACTCAATCTCCTGGCAACAACGCGACGAGTCATGGGCTCACTTTATCCGCAAGGCCAACCCTCGGCAGATGTTCAAGCCGGGGCGCCGTTGGTTTGGGTATGGGGACACACTCAAGCGCATAGCTGATCCCGCGATGATGATCGATGACAGCGTAGACATGGTGCTGACCTCTAAGCATCTCGCAGCCTTCAATGGCAAGCACCTCAAGGATCTGTTCACGGACGTCCATATCGTGATGCAAAATGTCCCGAAGTACGTGAACCGAGTCACAGAAATACTAGATGAGGACAGCATTGGGATAACGCCGCGAGCAAAGGATGCTTTGCTGGCAATGGCTACGAAGCGCTACTCGTTTGCAGTGCGCCTCTACCAACTTCAGGAACGACTACTCGAAATCAAATTGAATCTAGAGAAGCTCAGTACGGTGCTAGATCAACACGCCATCGACATGGACAATGTCATCAACGACGACGGTCAGCTGGATTTCGGCGAGAAGCAAGTGGAAACCTTCCTCGATCTTGTAGATGGCCGATTCTTCAAGGATGACTTTACGGGAGAAGCTCGACGGGCCGATCGGTTCTCCAAGCGTATTTTATCCACTCCGTGAGTCAATGCTCTCGGCATGAGAGAGGTTACTGGCTATATTTTTTATACCCGCCGCTTCAACGTAGGTAGCTTGTCTATGAACTTAGACCCCTCTTTAGGCCCTACGCTGTCATCCCAAACGACTTCTACAAGCCCTGATTCAGCTCCTGTTTTCCAGCCCAGCGGCCACGAGTGCTCTTCGGGAGAAGAAGCAAGAGCCTGGTTGAAGTTTGGGTTGTCGGCGAATTTAGCCTCTTCAAATGTCACCCGATCTGCGAACGTCGCCCCGGCAAAGTTGGCGAGGCCCTCAAAATCCGAGTGTGCGAATGTGACCCCCTCTTTGAAGTTGCAGGCATCGAACATGGCGGCTATTGGTTGACCTGCAAATCGTACTTCATCGAAAAAGGCGTGCGAGTAGAAGCTGGCCCCGATAAAATAGGCCCCTCCCTCAAAGCCTACTTTCGAGAAGTCTGCGCTGCCCGCAAATTCGGATCCATAGAAACCCGCGTGCCCCCGGAAGGTGGCGCCAGCAAAGTTCGCATCTCTAGTGAAGCTGCAATGGTCAAATTCGGCGGCATCGAGGAAAGTGGCGCCGGCAAATGAGGCATCACCAAAGGAGCACTGCTTGAAATCTGCGTTGATGAGGAGTGCGCCCGCCAGATTGATTTCTATGTCTTGCCAAAAATCAACCGGGGGATCCTCATTCTCCCGACCTCGGTGGAGATGCCTTGTAAGTAGAACTTCGGCTGCTAGTCTCACCTGCAGTTCGCGTCGAGTGCCTTCAAGCTGCTCAGGCATTGCATTCTGTTCGGCGTTAACGCCGTCGAAGGGCATTTTCAGATACGCACATATAACGTTGATGATCGTCTGCCTGTGCTCCGGATACCCCTGCCCCAGGCGTTCCAGTGCGTACATCCCTCCCAGGCGCACAGCCGATTTTTCGTGACCTAGCTGCTCGACTGCTTTCGCGTATAGGTCAGTTACGCGGCGTTCAGTAGCGTCGTACTGGTTTACCTGTAGCGTTTCTTGCTGGTGCTGCCGATTTTCCTCGGCTACCTTCTCCAGATGGCCTTGATTTCTCTCGGCTAACCACTGCTTTCTGAAGCCTAGGAGTAAGGCTACAGCTCCACCTGCCCCCGCGCCGACAGTAAGCCCCGCCTTAATAGCCTCAACCCGAAGCGCTGCATCCTTCCCCGCCTCCGCTAGTAGAAGTCGCGATGTTAGCCAGGTTGATAGGCCGATCACCGTCAGGCTAAGTAGAATCCACCAAGGCGATAAGGCTTGGAGATGCTGCTGAGACATCTTTGAGCGTGTGCGTATAAGCAGGAGGATTCCTAAGAGCGCGGGGCAAGCGCCCAGGGCAATCCAGAAGCTTCCTGTCTCAGGGCTCCAAGTCAGGGATGACACCCAAGCCAGGGGCGCAACTATTCTGTCCCAATTACCCCAAGCCGCCAATAGAAGCCCACCTAAAAGGAAGGTCCAACCTACTGCACGCGGTAATGGTCGCAACTTACGTGGACCCTTTGCGATAATTCTCATTGCAGCATGGTAGCGGTTCATGCATCTGCCTGAGTGTTCACCTCTGATCAAGTAGTTGGGGTGGACGGGCCGTAGGAGCGTGGCAAGCGAACCGGTAACGCTCGTAGAAACCCATCGTCATGGGCTTTCCGGCTGTTCGCAGCGTCATGTACGGCTTGAGCTTAGAGACAGGTAGCACGGTGCGGAGCTGGTCGATCAACTGGACTTACACCGCACGGCCGTTCATGCAGGCGATCAAGTCTGTCATTCGAGGGCAAGCGGACCCGGAGCGCAGGGCCGCTAGGCCCGAGCACCGGAAGCCGCGCGGCAGCCGATCACCCCGACCACGTCTGACGAGAACCGAAGTGAGTGATCGTCACGGCGTTAGTGGTGTTACCCTGCCGACCTCTCGGGCGCGCGGGGCGGTGCGTGCCCGGACCGGCCGAAAGCACGCCGCCGCATCGCCACCAAGGCAGCCATAGCGGGTGTCGTCAGTG